>NZ_JAPZQM010000552.1:0-23932 GCF_027530565.1 Microcystis sp. LE19-10.1B
ATTTGTCTTGACCATCGAATAGGTAAAGGTTCTGTGCATTTGGCTAAATAGATTTGTTTGTCTTTAAATTTAAAAGCAGATTTGGTAAATTCGGCACTTCCTCCTTGATGTTTTTTCTTAAAGTTAGGATACTTAGTACGACCAGCCAAGAAATTAGTGAAAGCTGTTTGTAGGTGTCTTAACCCTTGTGGTAAAGGTACACAGCTAACTTCGTTTAAAAACTCTAATTCTTCTTGCTTTTTCCAATCGGTTAGCATTGAAGAAGTTTGAGCGTAGCCTACTCTTTTTTGTCTTTCATACCAAGCTTGTGTTCTGAGATGGAGAGCTTTATTGTAAACCAATCTTACACAGCCCAAAGTGCGCCGCAATAGCGACTCTTGTTCGGGTGTGGGGTAAAATCGAAACGAATAGGCTTTTTCCATACCTCACATTTTAGCATATATTTCGTAAACGATGCTCATATTTAACAGTAAAGCCGCCGTAAAACGGCGGGGTTTCAGACCCAAATTTTCGATGAGGAGCAAACAAACCCCGAAAGCCCTTGTCTTTAAGAGTATTCATGGTTTCTTTGGCAGCATACCAACTATCTCCTGTGACTGTCTCTGGTTTCAATCCCCAAGCTTTTACTTCGTCCAACATTTCTAAGAAATATTCATGTTTTGTCTGACCCTCCTGTTTATTAACGATTCAATAATTAACGGGAACTGACCTTCCTTTACAATCGGTATAATATCAGGTAACTACGTTAATACCTTTGACTACTTTTTTGTGTTTACCACCAGTAAAAGTAATCGATTAACTCAGCTTTAGCTGGGTGACTATAAGGCTTGTCAATTACCATGTCGTCTGTACTGATTGTTCCTCCTTCAAGTTCGATTTGAGGAGCCACTTCATCAAACAAATCCTTGGGTGTATAGTTCTCTCGCCACAAGAAACGATTGACACTGTCATGAGATAAATTGCCCAGAATTTGAGCCAAACGAACACAGCTTATATATTTAGGTTCCCAGAGCAAAAATAGGGTGTAAATAGCCAGATTACATTGAGCAGTTGTTGGCTTCGTAATGTTTCTCATCAGTTGTTCTGTTATAAGAGATGCCCTTGTGTCAGGAAATCAAATCGGAGAGGGTTTTGTCAAGAGTCGAGAGAGAAATTGTATCTAAGACTAACAAAATTAGACCACCCACATTTAAGCCTTTTTGTCAATGCGTAATTTCTATGCTTGCAGAAACGGTATCGTTACATTTTGTGTCGTATTCAAGCAATTCATACAGACTCAATCAATTCATACAGTAAATCAGACAACCACCTGTTACAGTAACACCAGAAGCAGAATTGTTAGCTCAACTTAGGTAAGCAGTTCTCAAATCCAACAAATTCAATAAGGAGAGCATCATGAGCTTAAAAGATAGAGCCGAGGCAACCGCCAAAAATATCGAAGGTAAAGTTCAAGAAGCAGTAGGAGATCTGACTGGCGATCCCAAAGCTCAAGCAGAGGGCAAGGAAAAACAGGCAGAGGCAAAAGTTCGTCACACTATCGAAGATGTGAAAGATGAAGTCAAAAAAATTATTGATTAGTAGGTCGTTTGTCACGGCAACCGCCATTCAGACAAATGATTGAAACCAGGCTTTCATCGGAACTCTTCCTCAAAAAATGGTTTCTTTCGAGACAGGTGAAACACTAGGACAAGGCGGCGTAAATAAACCCAATATTACCAGATATCTAGCTTCTCAAAGAAGTCGAAGATCTCTCCCTCGGTAAATAAACTTACGCCGTCAAAGACTAGAAAAATCTTTCTCGAAAGGGTCTAGACAGTAGTTGTTCATCATCCATGTATCATCGATTCATCAAATTCTTTTTTGGAGTTAAAATGATGTCACTTCAACAGATTCGTCGCTTTTTTGTCACCATTATTTTAACTATAATGCTGGCAATTACTATAGCTTTTGATTTTGGAACTACAAATAGTTGGGCTGCAACTTTACCCACCCAATCGCAGACTCAAATCGCAAGCATGAATCGAGCCAAGGCAGTTACGAAAAATATTGAAGGCAAAGCTCAAGAAGCGATTGGCAACATGACAGGCGATCCCAAAGATCAGATGATGGGAAAAGCCAAGCAAGTCGAAAGTCAGGCTCGTAACGCAGCAGAAGATATAAAAGACCAGATGAAGTTAAAAGGGCGGGCAAAAGCAGTCACAAAGAACATTGAAGGCAAAGCTCAAGAAGCGATAGGTAAAGCTACTGGCAACCGCCAAGATCAAGTTGCTGGAAAAGCTAAACAAGTCGAAAGCCAAGTTCGCAATGCAGTAGAAGATGTGAAAGATCAGGTTCAAGATATACTCAATTAAGGATCGATGACTGAATTTTCATCACTTTTCTCTAAATCAAGGAGGGAAATATGTTTGATCTCGTTTGGACTGCCGTTGTTATACTTTTCATCCTCTGGTTGTTAGGATTCTCCATTAACATTGGCGGCGGCTTAATCCACCTGCTTTTGGTTTTGGTGCTGATTGGCGTTGTCTACAACTTGTTTATGAGGCGACGGTAATTGTTGATTCTCGAACACAGAAAGGGTCAAAAAATCGGGAAAAAGCAAGAATCAAAGTAGCTAAGATTCAGGCTCGAATCACCGATAGCAGAAAAGACCATTTACATAAGCTAACCACTCAATTAGTTCGTGAAAACTAAACGATTGTAGTTGAAAATTTAGCGGTAAAAGACCTGGTAAAAAACCCCAAGGTAAGCGCATCTTAACAATCCTTGACAAAATGAACTTTATGTGAGTTGCTTGCCCACGATTCAGGCATATTTGAGGAGAATTTGCCATCTCAATTGTTAAGCAAAAATCGACCAAATGGGTCGATTTCGTAACTATTCTGATTGACTGGTATCACTTGAAATGCCCACGCGGATGACAAAATTGGCCAATTGTCAATAGCGTTTGAGATGCTCTCACCCTGTAAAAAACCCGAAACTAGCTCAAGCTATATCAGATGTTAGTTGGGGAGAAATCACTCGACAATTAGCCTATAAATGCCGTTGGTATGGGAGAAACTATCGGGAAATAGATATAGCATTTCTGATTCACACGAGGTACATTCCCGAGCCTGAACAGCTTAATCAGTAAAGGTTTAAGTGTGCCGCACAGATGCGAGAAACGCTATAGATGGTTTCCTAGTTCAAAACGGTGCAATAATTGTGGGCATATCGTTGAGAAAATGCCGTTAAGTGTCCGAGAATGGGAGTGTCCTGAATGTGGAACTTGCCATGAAAGGGATGTTAACGCCAGTAAAAACATTTTGGCCGCAGGGCTTGCGGTATCAGTCTGGGTCGCGAGTGTCAGACCCGAACAGAGTAAGTCTGTGAAGGCAACTGCTAAGAAGCAGAAACCTAGATCGTGAGGTCTAGGAATCACCGTCCCTTTTAGGGCGGTGAGGATGTCAATCCCACCCCCTAAATCCCCCTTAAGGGGTAATTCTATCGTCTCCCCTGAAAGGGGAGATAAGAGAGGAGTGGGGACTGAGGGGGGTGGGGGCTGGTTTGCTCAACCGAACGGTATTGGGTAGGGGAGGTGTGAACGATTATAATTTAATTTTATGTTGTTGTGCTGTTTAGTTATTCAAGGAGTTTTTGTATGGAATCCACAAAAGAGCGAGGGCAATTAATCATCATTGGTGGAGCAGAAGACAAAGATGGAGATTGTCAAATCTTGCGAGAGTTTGTTCGCTGTGCTGGCGGGACTAAAGCTAAAATTGCCGTGTTAACGGCGGCAACAAGTGAGCCTCGTTCGGCTGGAGAAGCCTATACCCGAGTGTTTGAGCGACTCGGTGTCGAGGATGTATGTGTCCTCGATACCATTCACAGGGAAGATGCCGACGATCCAGAAAACCTGAAAATCATTGAGGAAGCCACAGGAGCGTTTTTTACCGGGGGAGATCAAGCCCTAATCATTGAACACATCAAGGGAACTCAGCTAGATACCTTACTTCACCAACGCAATCGGGAGGGAATGGTGGTAGGTGGGACAAGTGCCGGTGCTGCCATCATGCCCGATCTGATGATTATTGAAGGAGACTCCGAAACCAACCCACGCATGGACGCGATAGAGATGGGTCCGGGAATGGGATTTCTGCACTCAGTGGTGATCGATCAGCATTTTGCCCAGCGCGGACGGCTAGGTCGCCTGATTTCCGCTCTCTTACAGCAGCCAGCTAACTTAGGCTTTGGCATTGACGAAGATACAGCAGTAATTGTGGACGGTGACGAATTTAAAGTGGTGGGGCGTGGGGCTGTAACAGTTGTCGATGAATCAGAAGCAACTTATGATAATTTAGACGAACTGCTCAAAGATGAAGCGATGGCAGTGTGTGGAGTCAGGTTGCACATCTTACCTCAAGGATTCCGCTTTAACTTGAAAACTCGCAAGCCCGTTTTCTCTCGATCAATAGAGTTAAAGGATAGCAATCCTAAAAAGGAGGCAGAAGTTGAAAGGGAGTAGGTCGGAGGGAACAATCAGTGGTGGCTTGTACCCGCCACTGATTGGAGAATTTATTTAAATCAGAAAAATATTGACTCTGAGGTCTAAGAATGAATCACGATCGGGATGATGAAACCAATCTTGAGCGGCGACAAGAACTGCTACATGATGAAGAGGCTTTTCGACTTGATCAAGAAGAGAAACGCCTGCGATCTGCCAGACGAAGTAATACCTTAAATTGGATAATTAATAGCATTTTCGGGCTGGCAGGAATAGTGCAAATACTACTGGTAATGAGGTTCTTGCTGCGTTTGTTTGGTGCGAACCCACAAAATCAATTTGCTCAGTTGATTAATCATCTATCTGCACCTTTCATTGCGCCATTTTCCACCTTATTCATTAGTCCTGCTTCATCTGGTGGAGCAAACATATTTGATGTTAATATTGTGATTGCGATCGTAGCCTATGCTCTCTTGAGCTATACTTTGCACGGCTATAACTTGCATTTTTTCCTCAAATCACTCTAGTATTAGATAATGCCCGCTATCAAAAATGTAAAATTGTTGAATAATTGGCTCTTTCTTTGTCAATAGAATTACTCTATCTGCCGTCTTATTGCCTAATCTAAATTTAATTGAAAGCCTGTGGAAATTTGTCAAAAAGAAATGTTTGTATGGTAAATATTATGAAAACTTTTCCGACTTTTCTTCAGCTATTTATGAATGTCTGAATGATGCCTATCTGAAACATAAAAAAGAACTGGATTCCTTGCTCACTCTAGGATTTCAGAAGTTTAATAAATCTCAGATTATGAACGACTAAAGTATATCAGTTATCAGTCATCAGTAATCAGATGTGAGTTTTCAGTTCACAAGGGCCGAATCTAAAACCTAATTGGTTAAGCTAAAAGCTTTGATGTGCCTAGTTTCTCACCTTCTTTTTAGGTGAGAGAATTGCCAGATTCTTTCTTTTGCCTCTTGCATGAGTGACTCTTGCCTTCAGAACCTGATTACTGTTTACTGTTTACTGACCACTGAAAAAAACTCCCATCAACAGTGTCTCACTGATTACTGTTTACTGTTTACTGATTACTGTTTACTGTTTACTGAAACAACTCCCAACACTTAATATATGAAATGGACAGATAAAGATCAGATAATTATGCAAGGGATCGATCGACCCCTAGGCAAATATTATGCGGCACGATTGAAAGCTCAGGGAACCTGTTTAGTAGCGGGGGTGGCTAGTGGCCACGGTGGTGAGATAATCGCAGAGATACCAGTGTTTGATCTAGTGGCCGAGGCCGTTGCTGAAGCCGGAGAAATCAAGACCAGTTTAATTTTAGTCCCCCCCAATCAAGTCCTAGATGCGGCCTTAGAAGCGATCGCAGCAGCAATTCCCCAATTAATTATCGTCACCCCCGGAGTTCCCCCCTTGGATCTGGTGGAATTATTAAAGATAGCTAGTACCACCGGGACATTAATTCTCGGCCCCGGCAGCCAGGGTGTGATTATTCCCAATTATCTTTGGTTGGGTATTTGTGAACCGAATTTTTATCAATCGGGGACAATCGGTCTGATCACCCGCGGCGATCGCATAGGGGATGAAGTGGCGAAAACTTTAACAGCAGCGGGGTATGGTGAATCTATGGCGGTAAATTTGGGTACTGACGGCATTATTGGCTCCAATTTGTCCCAATGGTTGCAGGTTTTTGAGGAAGATGACAATACCGAGGCAATTCTCCTCGTCAGTCAGGTGGGGGGAAAGGCCGAAATCGAGGCAGCCAAATATATTGCCTCGGCGATCGAAAAACCAGTGATTGCCTATCTTGTGGGGTTAAATGCAGCGATTGAAACCAATTTCGGCGATACAGAAACAATTATTTCTAACCAACTTTCCTACTCTGTTGCCGCTAAGAATACCAGAAAAGATAGCTTACGTCATTTTCAAGAAGCTGGGGTGACAGTGGTAGAAAAATTAGCCGATTTACCTGCCTCTTTAGCTAAAGTCTTGTCCTGAATTTGACCCCATTGCTCCAATAATAAGCTGTTGACTACCTAAATTACTCGTTAAGACTGCACCGGAGTTGGGAGTACTGGAACTATCGAGGGTATGGTTATATATTTTTCAGCTTACTAGCCGCCGCCTTTTCCTTCCCCCCTTATCCCGAACTGAGGTTAATCATTAATAGACCTCTTGTAAAAATCAAAAATTGTTGTTAGGGTTAGGAGTCAGTAGCCAGTAGTCAGTAGTCAGGAGAATTAAGAATAAATAATAATCAGTTAAATGGTCTATTTACATATTTTATGCCATTTAATCCTTATTTTTGCCGTTTTTGAACCCTGAAAAATTAATTACGCAAGAGGTTTAATCAGTAATCAGTGCCCAGAAAGCGGAGCAAAGGGCAGAGTTAAACCTACCCTTTATTATCGGAAAAAGTCCTTTCTTTTCGTCTTTTTTTGATAACTTATTTTCTGTTTGTGGCCAGGAATAGATTTGTGGTTTTAGGAGTGACAGCCTTAGTGAACTAAAACGCAGAGATTAGACACTAAGCCCAGAAATTTCGGCTTATACCAGTGGAGAGTAACTTTTAAACCATTAATTCGGGCAGCTTGTTCAATAATACGGGCAAATTCATCTTCCGCAAGCAAGCGCAGATTTTTTTCCCTAGCCCAAAACTTCATCCCAATTAAGTTTAAGACAGCGCGATGCCAACTTCTCGGCAGCCAGTGGAAGAGGGGCAAGCGCGTATGAAATTCTAGCCAGTGGTAGCGATTAGGAGTGGTGATAAATAAGCGGGGACATAATCGCAGCAGGCTGCTGACGTATTCAATCTGCGATTGTTCATTGCCGACGTGTTCGATAACCGCCGATGAGATGATATAGTCAATTCCTTCTACTTGGGAAGGTGTGGGAGGCCAATCAAGGACAAGTAATCCGGGGAAAAATGCCGCTAAATGGCTAATTTCTTCAGGAGAACAGGCATAAACCTTAGCATCATCTTCCAGCAACCAGCGGATAAAGCAGTTACTCGCTTGTCTGGTGGTTTCCGGTGTGGAACCATGGTCTAAAAATTTTTTTCCCCTCACACCATCCACGGCATTCTCTAAAAAATCATACATTTTGCGGCGCATTTGCAGGGTGGTCTTGCCGTGAAGTTTCGCCAGGGGGCGGTTTTTGCCAAAATAATCGATGCCTAATTTTTCTACCATGAATCTATTCCTTAATTTTTTTTGAAGGACTTGACAACTGTTCAATATACACTTATATACTAACTAGGCACAAAAAGTTCGTGCGGTTGAGGGAAAAATTTTCTTAACCTTGATGGCCTATGGCCATTGACTACATATGGTTATGGTTAACCCCGACGAGGCTATCTCTGAAAAAACCAATCATAATCAGAGGTTCAACCAATAACAATCCACCTGGAAATAATGGAAAGCAGTGCAAAATTGGAGAGTCAATTATCGTCAAGTTCAGCAAGAAAGGAAAACAATGCTGCTTTTTCTATTGTCATTCCCGTCTATAATGAGGAAAAGGGTATTACTCCGACTTTAAAACTTCTCCAAGAACAACTAAAACTCTCTAATTGTACCTATGAGATTGTGGTGGTTAATGATGGTTCTAAGGATCGAACGGGTGAAATCTTGCGAGAACTTCAGGAATTGATGACATTTAGGTTAATCGAACATCCCAGAAATCGTGGCTATGGCGCAGCACTGAAAACGGGAATTAGACAGGCTAAATATGGCGCAATCGTGATTACGGACGGAGATGGAACCTATCCTAACGAAAGAATTCCCCAATTAGTTGCCCTGCTAGAGAATGCCGATATGGTGGTCGGGGCGCGTACTGGTGCGAATGTCAGTTATCCAACAATTCGCAAAATTCCTAAGTGGTTTCTTGTCCGTTTTGCCGAATGGATTAGCAATAGTCGCATTCCGGATCTTAATAGTGGCTTACGGGTTTTTCGTAAGAGCGTGGTCGAAAGATTTTTTAATATCTTACCCGATACTTTTAGTTTTACCACTACGATTACCCTCGCCATGTTGACTAATGGTTATTTAGTCCATTATGAACCGATTGACTATTTTGCTCGCCAGGGCAACAGTAAAATTAAGCCTATCCGGGATACTTTGCGCTTTGTCCAGTTAATCCTCCGGGTGGGAATGTATTTTGCCCCTCTCCGGGTTTTTCTTCCCATTGCTGGGTTTTTCTTTCTTGGGTTTTTATTTACCCTAATTCAAGATATTTTTGTTCATGAAGATCTCACAGAAAGAACTCTCCTGCTATTAATAGCGGCAACCCAAACAGGAATGTTTGCTCTTTTAGCAGACATGATTGATAAACGAACTTGATAATAAATATCGGTATAATCAGCATTTTTTGCGACAATTTGGAGAGGTATTAAATGAACTATTGGTTAAGTATAAAAACTATGATAAGTGAAGGTATAGTAGAGATTAAGTGTCAAGTCGTGTCGAAAATTTTTCCAATTATTTTGACTTTAATTTGTTTAATTAAACTATTCTTAACGAGAACCAGTGAAATAGTGGCCTCTCCCAGTGATCCCCAGAATTATCTAAGTCGTGCGGAAAGAGCGGTTTGGTTTTCCGATGGAATTGGTATCTTAAATTTAGGCCATCCCCCAGGTTATTCCTTATTTGTTTGGCTAGTCAGTTTTACAGGGATACCCTTGCGAATATTTCACGAACTATTTTACATTTTTTCAGTGTTTTTATTGATTTATTCTATTCGCTTACTAAAAGTACCGAAAATTGTCTGTGTTTTAGTTTTTTCTTTGCTAATTTTCTATCCTCTGACTTTCAGATTTTTTAATGATGCGAGAAGCGAAGCAATAACGGTTTCATTGTTTAATATATTGATTGCGTTGATCATATTTTTGTTGTTCAAGAAAAAAATATCAGAAAAAATCATTTATTCCTGTTTGGCTGGATTAACCCTCGGATTTATCGGCATTACTCGACCAGAAAAAGGAATTGAATACATCTATATGTTAAGTTTAATTCCAATTATGTTTTTAACCAAGCCTCAGTGGAAATTAAGAGAAAAAATCCAACAGTCTTGTTTTTTAGTATTTTTACCCCTGTTAGTCTTCATTATGGTAAATTTTGCCATAGTCTCACTTAACTCAATTTTCTTGGGTGTGCCAGGGGTAAGTTTGTGGAATGCACCTAGTTTTAAGGGTATGTATACAGGATTAATGAAAATAGATGCTGGTACTCCAGTCAGACAGGTTCCTATTAATCCAGCACAGTTAGAAGCAGCTTATCAAGTTAGTCCCAGCTTCAAAACCCTAGAACCTTTCCTTCCTAAAGAAGAAATTCGCGGTAAATTTACAGTCTGGCTGTTAGCAGATGCTGTGCGTGATAGTATCAACCCTGTTAATCCTAGGTCGGTAACTACTCGGCAAGTTTATCAAAAATTTACCGAAATTAATCAAGAGTTAAAAACTGCTTTTCGTAATCGTCTTTTACCAACAAAAGCTTTTGGCTTTAGCTATATAGATCCTAATTTTGGGATTTGGTTGCCTCACCTTAAGGAATCTTCTATAAAAGTGATCACCAAGTTTCTCTATCCTCCCTTTTCAGAAGTAGAAAAAATTTTTCTTGTGGACGATCCTAAGGCAAGTATTACCCTCTTTAATAAGGTAGCTAATCGTCGTGCAGCTTGGACGGGAAAAGAACGGCCTAGTAGAATAAGATTACTGTTAGTTAAAGTGATAACTAGAGCTATTCATATCATCAATACCATCGGGATAATTTCTATAGTATTCTTACTGATATACTATTTTTATAGTAAACCTAAATCACCCTTATTATCTAATTATGTATTTATTCTCTTGTTTATTATTGTGATTAATTTCCTTCGTTTGCTTTTATATTCTTTAGTGGATGCAAGTTTACTGTTGGTGCATATGCGCTATTCTTTCCCGGGTATGCCTTTATTTTCCGCCTTTTCCCTACTAAACATTTTTGTTGTTGTTAATTTATTATGGAAGAAGATAGAGAAAAACAAATTAGTTTCTATCAAGTAGTTTCATATATCAAACTTAGTGATACTAAATCCAGTTATTAAAGACTGATTATTTATTTCCCCTTTTGCCTTTTGCCTTTTGCCTATCCTCATAAGTAGCCTATACTCAACGGATTTAGTATGAGATTGAATCATGAAAAATATAGCGTTTCCTAAGCTAGTGAGGGTACACCTATTTTTCTTCCCTTTTGCATGAGTGCCTCTTGCCCTTTGCCTAAAACCCTTAACGGAGGCAGGAGGCAGGAGGCCGTTTTTGTAACGGGGATTTATGCCCCGCTCCAAAAACTTTTCGCCTTAAGGCGAGGTTTTAGACCTGATTTTTTCGATAAGCTTATCTTATCGAAAAAAGGGCATAAAACACTAAAATCATTGCAAAGTTGGGGCTTTTGTGACCCTAGGATACTGGCTGGCCAAAATATGGGGATTAATCACGATCCTGTCTTGAAAGCTCCACACAATCTGAGTTCGGGATAGGGAAAGGGAGAGATGATATGCTGAAAAACAGAACACCATCCAGCCGCTCTCGCCCTATGCTTAGGATAGACGCTTTATTCTGTCCTGTCGATGACTTCTGCCCTATATTTGAACCTAAATTAACCTCAGTTCTATTCAGTCTTATAACAGATCTTTGTTAGGTTGTTGCAACATATAAAGATACTTTTTAGACCAATTCTCCAAAGTCTGACTACAAAAGTCTCCTCTCCCAAGCATCCCCAACTGTCTAACTTAAAAGCGGCAGAATCTAGAATAGAAGGACTTTTAACTAAAATATTCGCTCAGGACTAAAAACACCCGTGTCTGGGGTTTAAATCTCGGTCTTAGCATTGATAATCCGACAATATTCTGCCAAAATAAGCACCTAGAAGGATGTTTCACCCCATCCAGGGGATTTTCGATGACAATTCCTAAGAGCTACTATATCATGGTAGATCACCTGTGATTCCTCAGACCGGCCAAGATAAAGATGGCAACAGGCAAAAATTAGGAAAAATCAGCGACAATCGAAACGGCAAGATCAAAAAAAATTCTCTTCTAGATTGACCCTTTCAGCAGACCAACTATCCCACCCTTCTAGACAACGACCCTAAGGATAACTTCTATGGCGCAACAAAATAACCTAAAAGCCGACAATATACACCAAATCGATCCCTATTGGGGTCCCCGATGGCTCGTAGAGGAACGGGACGCTTGCGGAGTCGGTTTTATTGCCGATGTGCGCGGTTCTGGTAGCCATCAACTGATTGAACAGGCCCTTTTAGCCTTAGGTTGTTTGGAACACCGGGGAGGCTGCAGCGCCGATCAGGATTCCGGTGACGGTTCCGGTATGATGACCGCTATCCCCAGAGATGTCCTCGCTCCTTGGTTCGCCGAAAATGGCTTAAATATGCCAGAATCTGAGCGACTAGGGGTGGGTATGGTCTTTCTTCCCCAAGCGGCCCAAGAACGCGCCGACGCTAAGGCACACATCGAAGAAATTGTCAATAAATATAATATTAAGATTTTAGGTTGGCGTGCTGTTCCCGTCCGTCCCCAAGTCCTCGGAAGACAAGCAAGGGAAAATCAACCCTACGTCGAGCAAATTCTGGTTACTTCCCCCGATTTAGCCGGTTCTCAATTCGATCGCCTACTCTATATTGCCCGTTCTGAAGTCGGTAAGCAACTGGCCGATGATTTCTATTTCTGTTCCTTTTCCTGTCGCACCATAGTCTATAAAGGCATGGTACGGGGCGAAATCCTGCGAGAATTCTATCTAGACCTGCAAAATACCGCCTATAGCAGTCAATTCGCTATTTATCACCGACGTTTTAGCACCAATACCCAACCAAAATGGCCCCTCGCTCAACCGATGCGCTTATTGGGTCATAACGGCGAAATTAACACCCTTTTGGGCAATATTAACTGGATGTCGGCCCGGGAACCCGCTTTAGAAACGGAAGGTTGGACCCACGAAGAATTACAATCCCTGACTCCCATTGTTAACCCCGCTAACAGCGACTCCTATAACCTCGATAGCGCCCTAGAATTATTGGTGAGAACCGGTCGCAGTCCCCTAGAAGCAGCTATGATCCTAGTGCCGGAGGCCTACAATAATCAGCCGGATTTACAGGATTATCCCGAAATTATCGACTTCTACGAATACTATAGCGGTTTACAGGAACCCTGGGACGGTCCGGCTTTACTGGTATTCAGTGACGGGGGAATCGTCGGCGCTTGTTTAGATCGCAACGGTTTGCGACCGGCCCGTTATAGCATTACTAACAACGGTTATATCGTCGTTTCCTCGGAAGCGGGAACTATTCCCCTCGATGAAACCACCATTATGGAAAAAGGTCGTCTCGGCCCCGGTCAAATGCTCGCGGTGGATCTGGAAAAAGGCGAAATTAAGCGTAATTGGCCGATTAAACAGGAAATTGCCCGCTCTAATCCCTACGGTGAATGGGTGAAATCCCAACGCACCTTTATTGACAAAGAAACAGCGATAGACATTCCCTCTCCTAGTCATCTCCTTCCCCGGCAAACCGCTTTCGGTTATACTGCCGAAGATGTGGATATGATTATCGTTCCCATGGCAGAACAGGGAAAAGAACCGACTTTCTGTATGGGTGATGACACTCCCCTAGCGGTCCTCTCCAGTAAACCCCATCTTCTCTACGATTACTTTAAACAACGTTTTGCCCAAGTTACTAACCCCCCCATCGATCCCTTACGGGAAAGTTTAGTCATGTCCTTGACTATGTATCTGGGACGACGGGGCAATATACTTAAATTAGGGGTTGATGACGCACATTTACTGAAATTAGACTCTCCCCTGCTCAATAATGCTGAATTAGCCAAAGTTAAAACCTCTAGCTACAAAACAGCCGAACTTTCTACCCTTTATGATCTGACCACCGGCCCCCGGGGATTAGAAACAGCGATCGCTCATTTGTGCGCTGAGGCCGCCAAGAAAGTAGCATCGGGAGCGGAAATTTTAATTCTCAGTGACAGGACTGCTCCTATTGACGAAAAAACTAGCTATATTCCCCCTTTATTAGCTGTTGGTGCCGTCCATCATCACCTGATTCGCTCACACTTGCGTTTAAAAGCTTCCATCGTTATCGACACGGCCCAATGTTGGAGTACCCATCACTTCGCTTGTCTAATTGGTTATGGCGCTTCCGCAGTCTGTCCCTATCTTGCGTTAGAAACGATCGCCCAGTGGTGGATCGAGCCAAAAACTCAGAAATTGATGGAAAATGGCAAATTAGAAGCTATTAGCCTCGAAAAAGCCCTAATTAATTACCGCAAATCCGTAGAAGCAGGATTACTGAAAATCCTCTCGAAAATGGGTATTTCTCTCCTATCTTCCTACCATGGGGCGCAAATTTTCGAGGCGATCGGATTATCGGCAGATTTAGTTAAACTAGCTTTTAACGGTACTACCAGTCGCGTCGGGGGTTTAAGCATTGCTGAAGTGGCCCAAGAAGCGATCGCATTCCACAGCAAAGCTTTCCCCAATCTTACCGCTAAAAAACTAGAAAACTACGGTTTTGTCAACTACCGTCCAGGGGGAGAATACCACATGAATTCCCCGGAAATGGCGAAAGCACTCCATAAAGCCGTGGCCGCTCACTCCCAAGGTGAAGGATATGACCATTACGAAACCTATCGTCAAATCTTGCAGCAAAGACCTGTCACCGCTTTACGCGATTTATTAGAATTTAACAGCGATCGAGCTTCAATTCCCCTCGAAGCAGTAGAATCGATCGAAAGTATCCTGCAACGCTTCTGCACAGGGGGAATGTCCCTCGGTGCCTTGGGCCGGGAAGCACACGAAACCCTAGCGATCGCCATGAATCGCATCGGAGGTAAGTCCAATTCCGGAGAAGGGGGAGAAGATCCGATCCGTTACACCAGCTTAAGCGATGTGGATGCAGAAGGACATTCCGTGACTATGCCCCATCTAAACGGCTTAAAAAACGGTGATACGGCTAATTCTGCCATTAAACAGATAGCTTCGGGTCGTTTTGGAGTCACTCCCGAATACTTAATGAGTGGAAAACAGCTAGAGATTAAAATGGCCCAAGGAGCAAAACCGGGAGAAGGAGGTCAATTACCCGGGAAAAAAGTCAGTTCCTATATTGCCATGTTACGGCGATCAAAACCGGGAGTAACTTTGATTTCTCCCCCTCCTCACCACGATATCTACTCGATCGAAGATTTAGCGCAATTAATCTACGATTTACACCAAATTAACCCCCGGGCCAAAGTTTCCGTCAAATTAGTGGCCGAGATCGGTATCGGCACAATTGCGGCCGGAGTTGCCAAAGCTAACGCTGATATTATCCAGATTTCTGGCCACGATGGTGGTACAGGTGCATCACCCCTAAGTTCGATCAAACACGCGGGTAGTCCCTGGGAATTGGGAGTGACGGAAGTGCATCGGATGTTAATGGAAAATCAACTGCGTCATCGGGTGATTTTGCGCGCAGATGGAGGACTAAAAACCGGTTGGGATATCCTCATGGCTGCTCTGATGGGTGCGGAGGAATTCGGTTTTGGTTCCATTTCCATGATTGCCGAGGGGTGTATCATGGCCCGCGTCTGTCACACGAATAATTGCCCTGTGGGAGTCGCTACCCAGCAGGAACGTCTCCGCACTCGTTTTCCTGGAATTCCCGCTCATGTGGTCAATTTCTTTACTTTGGTGGCCGAGGAAACGCGGCAATTATTGGCGAAATTAGGCTATCACAGTTTAAATGAGGTGATTGGCCGGGCAGATCTGTTAAAAGTGCGCTCCGATGCTCGTTTAACTAAGACAGAATCCCTCAATCTCGATTGTTTGTTGAATTTACCCGATGGCCGTAGCGATCGCTCTTGGTTGCAGCACGAGGAAGTACATAGTAACGGTGCTGTCCTCGATGAGGAAATTCTAGCCGATAGCGAGATTAAACAGGCGATCGAGCAACAGGGAACCGTCAGCAAAACCTACAGGATTGTCAATACCGATCGCTCCGTCGGGGCGAGAATTGCGGGGGTAATTGCCCAAAAATACGGTAATGACGGCTTTGAAGGCGAAATTAAGCTCAATTTCCAGGGCGCAGCTGGTCAAAGTTTCGGAGCCTTTAATTTACCCGGTGTCAATCTCCATTTAGAGGGAGAAGCTAACGATTATGTGGGTAAAGGCATCTACGGCGGCGAAATTGTCATCTTACCGCCCCAAAACGCCAATTATCAGCCCGAAGATAACGCTATTATCGGTAATACCTGTCTCTACGGGGCCACCGGTGGGGTATTATACGTTAATGGTCGCGCTGGTGAACGCTTTGCTGTTCGCAATTCCACTGCAAAAGCGGTTATCGAAGGGGCCGGGGATCACCTCTGTGAATACATGACCGGGGGGGTAATTGTCGTGCTTGGTTCCGTCGGTCGCAACGTCGGCGCCGGGATGACGGGAGGATTAGCTTATATCCTTGATCCCTCCCTACCGGAGAAACTCAACCCCGAAATTGTCAAGATTCAACGGGTTGCCACGGCTGCCGGTGCGGAACAGTTAAAATCTTTAATTGAGGCCCATGTAGAACGCACTAATAGCCCCAAAGGTAAGTTAATTTTAGCTAATTGGGATAGTTATCTCGGTCAATTCTGGCAAGTAGTCCCTCCCTCGGAAGCGGATAGTCCCGAAGCGCAAATTAGCGCGGAGAAAACCTTAACTTCGGTGTAATTTCTTTGGGGTGCGTTACTCTTGGTTAACGCACCCATTGATTAATTTTTTGACTGCGGAGTTGATTAATGGCCATGCTGCCCATCCCCACCACCTATACTAGCTATACCCAAGCACAAGAACATTTTCTTCAGGTTTTAGAACAAGTAGAACTGGGAAACTCGATCGTTATTGTCCAACGTCAGGGTCATCATGATGTGGCCTTGATTGCTGCTGACGAATTATCCGCTTTATTAGAAGAAGTTTATCTTTTGCGCTCTCCAGCTAACGCTCAACGACTTTTTCAGTCCTTAAATTGGTCACAAGAAAGATTATCTCAGACAGCTGCCACCACTTCTCTAGAAGAATTACGTCAAGAATTGGAGACCGAGATTGAGCAAGAAAAAGCCGCAGAAGTCTGAAACCGAAATTGTGCGAGTTTTTACTCAATTATACCTAATCTAGTATCTCCAAATTGATTATATGGGGACATATTAACCTTAATTATTTAGACTACAGTTTTTATCGCTGCATAAGTCGGAACATTTGCTAAAATTTAGGATATATTCACTTTGGCTATCTTTGATGTCATAATTTGGCAATGACAAACGAAAAACTCAGATTTATCGATCTTTTTGCTGGTATTGGAGGGTTTAGATTAGCTTTTGAGAGCGTTGGTTATGACTGTGTATATTCTTGTGAAATAGACGAAAACTGTCGAAAAGTAGGAAAACGAGCCAGATTTAGAGATACAAGGGGAACTCTATTTTTTCCCATCTGCGAAATAGTAGAATTAAAGCAAGACAATCAATCAATATTTAGCATCTTCTTAACCTGATCTAGAGAATAAGTTTGACTATCTTTTTCTTCTTCTTTTGCTTGTATTAAATCTTCCAAATCCTCTAAGTCTTCTAAGATTTCTTTAATTTTCATAAACTCCTCATAAGTTAAAACAGCAAATTCTTTTTTGCCATTTTTGATTAAGAATTCAGGATGTAATTCAATCATTGTTTTCTCCTTAATTTAATTGTAGATATTTTGTCGATGTTTAACACGATAAATCACTAAAGTGATTTCTTCAACCTCAAATAGAATTCGATAGTTACCCACCCTTAAGCGATAATTAGGCGTAAAATTCTTTAATTGCTTGACATCTCCTTGTAAATTATCCGTAAACCAGAAGTTTTTTTCTGGTTTACGGATAATGGATTCCAGAAATTTAACCGTTACTTCAAGCTAAGTCTGCTAAAATCCTGATGATCCCCTCACCCAGTCAGCTACTGCCAAGGCTAAGATAATGTTAACGCTCCCCCCCAATTAGGGTTTTTTAGGCGATCGCATTTTAAAATTTTGTTTCATGTAAGGCGATCGCCTTTGGGAATTTCAGTTCACATAAAGGCGATCGCACTAAATTTAAATTAAAGTGTGAACATCAATACTGGCTAGACCACCCTCATTAAAGGCTTTAGCCAAATCACCTTTGCCATCTCCATTAAAATTGCCAGATAGCCATTGTTGAGCATCCCAAAACCCACCTTGACGAGTCGCCCATCGCTGCATGGAGAAACCACTGCCATTGGAAATGTGGACATCAATACTAGCTAGACCACCCTCATTAAAAGATTTAGCTACGTCATCTTTTCCATCTCCATTAAAATCACCCACTACCCATTGTTGAGCATCCCAAAACCCACCTTGACCAGTTGCCCATCGCTGCATGGAGAAACTGCTGCCGTTAGAAACATGAACATCAATACTAGCTAGACCACCCTCATTAAAGGATTTAGCTACATCATCTTTTCCATCTCCATTAAAATCACCCGCCAGCCACTGTTGAGCATCCCAAAACCCACCTTGACGAGTCGCCCATCTTTGCATAGTAAGCAAGTTTGGGGGATTAGGATTAGTACCTCCCAAAGCCTTAAACACATTGAGCCGCTTACCAGAAACCGTTTTACCGGCAAGGGATGCCAGGGGGTCGCCCGTGTTCATTAAGGCGTTTTTCACCTGTTGGGCTGTCCAAGTAGGATTTTGTGACCACAATAAAGCCGCCGCCCCTGCCACATGGGGACTTGCCATGGATGTCCCTGAAAGGGTCGCGTATCCACCACCAGGAGCTAGACTGTAAATGTCTGAACCAGGTGCACCTAAATCTACGCTGGTTAAGCCATAGTTTGAACCCCACCAACCACCAGTGTTAGCAAATGTCACCAGTTGATCATTACGATTGGTAGCGGCAACTGAAATAATGTTGGCAAGGTTGTAGCTGGCGGGATAGAAAGGATTCGCATCATTATTGTTACCATTATTACCAGCCGCCGCAATAAATAAAGCCCCTGCCTGACCCGCCGCGTTAATCGCATTGTAGAGTCCTTGACTAAAACCGCCGCCTCCCCAGGAATTATTGGTGAGCTTAACTCCTTTGGCCGTCGCATAGTTAATTGCCTTAATGGCATTGGAGGTAGAGCCTGATCCTTGATCATTCAAAAACTTCAGGGGCATGATTTTGGCATTCCAAGCCACTCCTGTCACGCCGACCCCATTATTTCCTTTGCCAGCAATGGTTCCCGAAACATGGGTTCCGTGACCCTGAACATCACTGGGGTTATTGTCGTTGTAGGCAAAGTCCCAACCGCGAATGTCATCAACGTAGCCATTGCCATCGTTGTCAATGCCATCTCCGGCAATTTCCCCTGGGTTTGTCCAGATATTACCGGCCAAATCGGGATGATTGTAGTCAACCCCCGTATCAAGAACCCCAATCACTAAATTAGGATTGCCTTTTTGAATATCCCAGGCTTCCGGGGCATCAATATCGGCATCGGGAGTACCGCCACTTTGTCCGGTGTTATGCAATCCCCAAAGTTGATTAAAACTGGGGTCATTGGGGAATGTCGCTTGGGGACTAATTGTGCCTTTTGTTACAATATAGTCGGGTTCAATGTATTCAAAAATCGGATGGGAGCGATATTGTTTTAGAATCTTCTCCACAGAGAGCGACCCGGATAACTTCCAAATCTCTGCCCCCGTCAGTTTAATCGTCTGGGTGCTAACAGCACCAAAGAGGGACTTAAACTGAGCAACTTCGGCACTGGCGATCCCCTGCTTAAACTTGAGAATCAGTTGATTGGGAGCATAGGGGGCAAGGGTGCTAGTTGCTGCCGGTCTTAGCTCTGAGGTGACGGCGGCAGCGGTGGGTACAGAGGCAGGACTCGACGCTTGACTGGTGGGATAACCAGAAGAGTTCATACTGAGGGAAGCGGGAAAGACCACTTGACTCGTAGCAGCAGGGGAGACTGGAACTGTGGGGGCCTCCGAGGAGAGTGTAGATGGGGAGGGGTTAGAGTTCAGGACTCCTAAGGGAGAAGTTTCCTTCGATGCCGACTCAGCTAAAATCGCACCTTTACGCCCAAGAGGATCTGTGTCATCAATCTGAGCATCAATGCCATGTCTTGTTCCTTCGTCAATTTGTTCTAAATCTGTAGATAAAAGCGTGATATTAAGAGGATTGAGCAAACTGTCACGAACAACGAAATCAAGAAAATCAGCCATCTTTAATTTCCTCCAAGCAAGAGAGATCAATAATTAAGTAGGTAGGCGTTAAAAATTATCAGAGCACCCCGCCTATCAGCACCCCCCTTAATAAGGGGGGCAGGGGGGATCGAACCTAAAATCGATTTTTAATTTAAATATAACCGGCTACTTACAATGGGAATTGTAACCGTTCAAAGCAGAAATGTTCAATCTTGTAACAAAATTTTATAAGATTAACCTTAATTATCTAGACCACAGTTTTTATGAATCCCCTCGTTAATTATTTTCGCAACCTGCACGAAATCCACTCCTCCCAAGCAGCAGTAAAAGAAACCTCCTACTACGGCACTCTCGAAACTCTCCTCAACGAAATCGGTAAAACCCTAAAACCGCGAGTCCGCTGCATTATCAACCTCAGAAATCAGGGTGCGGGATTGCCGGACGGGGGACTTTTTAACGTCGATCAATTCCCCAAAAATCAAGAATTAGAACCTTTTACGGCGATTTTTCCCGAAAGAGGCGCGATCGAGATTAAGGGAACCAAAGAAGATATCAAAAAAATCGCCGCCAGCGAGCAAGTACAAAAATACTGGCAAAAATACGGTCAAGTATTAGTCAGCAATTATCGCGATTTTCTGCTCATTGGTCGCAATAGCCAAGGTCAACCGGTGGAATTAGAAGCCTATAGTTTAGCCCCGTCAGAAGCCGAGTTTTGGCTAAAAACCTCAAATCCATCCAAATTTGCCGCCGAACACGGTGATAGCCTCTTAGAATACCTAAAGAGAGTGCTTTTACAGGCGGCTCCTATCACCTCACCAGCCGATGTTGCTTGGTTTCTTGCTTCCTATGCGCGGGACGCAAAAGCACGCTTAGAACATCATTCCGATCTTCCCGCTCTGGCCAATATCCGTCAAGCTTTAGAAAATGCCCTCGGTATCAAATTTGAACGGGAACAGGGAAATAAATTTTTCCGTTCTACCCTCGTGCAAACCCTCTTTTATGGTTTATTTTCTGCTTGGGTATTATGGCACAAGCAAAACCTCAATCGCGAGGATAAAGAGGATAAGTTCGATTGGAAATCCGCAGCCCACCATCTCCATGTTCCCATGTTAGCGATCCTATTTGAGCAGATCGCCGCACCGAGTAAGTTAAAATCTTTGGGATTAGTAGAAGTTTTGAATTGGACGGGTGCAGCTTTAAATCGAGTGCGACGAGAGGAATTTTTTCGTCAATTCGATGAGGGACAAGCGGTACAGTATTTCTATGAACCATTTTTGCAAGCTTTTGATCCCGATTTACGCAAAGAATTGGGAGTTTGGTACACTCCTCCGGAAATTGTTCGCTATATGGTAGCGCGAGTCGATCGAGTTTTACGAGAAGAATTAAATATTGAGGACGGTTTAGCTAATCCCGATGTTTATATTCTCGATCCTTGCTGTGGCACCGGTGCTTATTTAGTCGAGGTTTTGCGCTATATTACCGATACTTTACAGGAAAATGGCGCGGGTGCTTTAGCCATGGCTTTGGTGAAAAAGGCAGCCATAGAAAGAATTTTCGGTTTCGAGATTTTAACCGCTCCTTTTGTCGTCGCTCATCTACAATTAGGTTTATTCCTGCAAAGTTTGGGTGTACCTTTAATAGAAGATAGTGAACGGGTGGGGATTTATCTGACTAATGCTTTAACCGGTTGGCAACCTCCCGATGAGGAAAGTAAACAGAAAATTCAACAGCTACAATTGAGTTTTCCAGAGTTAAATAAGGAACGAGAGGCAGCTGATGAAGTTAAGCGCGGTAAACCGATTTTAGTTATTCTCGGTAATCCTCCCTACAATGCTTTTGCTGGAACCAGTCCCGCAGAAGAAGCAGGTTTAGTGGAAGTGTATAAACAGGGTTTAATCTCCGATTGGGGGATTAAAAAGTTTAATTTGGATGAGTTATATGTGCGCTTTTTTCGTTTAGCAGAAAGATGTATTTCAGAAAATACCGGTAAAGGAGTTGTTTGTTATATTTCTAATTTTTCCTATCTCGGTGATCCTTCTTTTGTGGTGATGCGACAAAGATTTTTACAAGAATTTGATCGCCTTTGGTTTGATTGTCTCAATGGTGATAGTCGCGAAACAGGAAAGTTAACCCCTGAAGGTAATCCCGATCCTAGTGTTTTTTCTACTCAATACAATAAGGAAGGAATTCGAGTCGGGACAACTATCGGACTAATGGTAAGAAAGGAAGTAAGGAATAAAAATGTTGATGTCTATTTTCGCCATTTCTGGGGAGTTGCTAAACGAGAACAGTTATTAGATAGTTTAAACAATCAAGATTTTGATTCTTTGTATCAAGTCTCTAACCCAGAACAATCTAATCGTTATTCTTTCCGTCCCTCCGATGTTTCCTCTCACTATTTAGCATGGCCAAAGTTAACAGATTTATGTAAAATAATGCCTTTCAATGGACCAGTAGAAAGGAGAGGTAATTCTTTAATTGTCTATAAGACAGATCGTAATCAACTGGAATTAATCGAATTATATTTAGACCCCAATAAAACCGATCAAGAGATAGAAGCTATAGCCCCTCGTTGGATGAAGTCTTCAGGTGAGTTTAAAGCCGAAAAAAGCAGAAAAGCAAAGTTGAGAGATAATGTTAGTTATAAACCAGATAAAATAATTCCCTATCCTTTTAAGCCTTTTGATATTCGCCTAGCCTATTTAGATAGTGAAATTCAACCTCTTTTTTCACGTCCCAGTCCTGAACTATTAGCACAAAAAGAGATTATTTTAAATTCGTTTTTAATATCTCGTGATACTGCGGATAAATCTCCAGAAGGTTCTCCATTTTATTTTTCTAAGTTAGTTTGTGACTATGATTGTATATCTGGACACGCAAGACATTTTCCAATTTTACTTAAACCCGAAAGTAAGCAAAAAACACAAAAATATTCAAAGCAACTATTCAATACACAAGAATTTATCGACACCACTCTAACAGCCAATCTTTCGGAAAAATCTCGTCAATACTTAAATCAACTGGGTATTAATAATCTTGATGAAAATATCGAGAATGCTTCCTTAATTTGGCTGCACACATTAGCGATTGGGTACTCTCCCTTGTATCTTCGGGAAAATGCCGACGGTATTCGTCAAGACTTCCCAAGAATTCCCCTTCCCAATAGCCAAGAATTATTAATTAAATCTGCCCAACTAGGACAAGCGATCGCATCTCTTTTAGACACAGAAAACCCCGTTATAGGAGTCACCCAAAAACCGACCCCTGCACTGCAAAAAATCGCCTTGATTTCCTGCACTGATGGGGGAAATTTAAACCCGGATAAGGGGGATTTAATTATTAACGTCGGTTGGGGACATGGGGGTAAAAATGGTGTGACAATGCCGGGTAAAGGAAAAGCGATCGCCAGACAATATACAACCGCAGAAATGAGCGTAATTAGCCCAGAAATGCGAAAATTATTAGGAACCAAAACCTATGATATTTATCTCAATGATCGAGCCTATTGGCAAAATATACCATCCCGGGTGTGGGAATATACCATCGGGGGTTATCAAGTTATTAAAAAATGGCTAAGTTATCGCGAGGAAAAATTATTAGGACGGGGATTAACTATCGCAGAAGTGCAGGAAGTAAGCGAGATGACTAGAAGAATTACTGCGATTATTCTCCTAGAATCAGATCTAGATGATAACTACCAAAATATCAAAACAGCCGTGTATTCTTTTTAACTTAGTGTCAGCAGAATTCCCTCGCTTTTAGCGATGGGATGAATGCTGATACTAAATCCGTTGAGTACAGGCTAGTTATGAGACGAGGCACTCATGCAAGAGGCAAAAGGGGAAATAAATAATCAGTTTTTAATAACAGGATTTAGTATGACATTCAGTTTTTTTCCCACTTCCCACTCCCCAATTCATAATTCATAATTCCTCAAGGATTGGATGATTGAAGCCTTCTGAAGCAAAAGAATATCTGTGATTGCTATCAAAACTGTTATATTATAGAAAAATATTGCTGAGATTTTTTCTATGCCTCTAATTAGGGTCTGCTGAATAAATCTAAAAACCTTGTTGGATAAGACTTTTGGACTTTTTTCCCCTCAAAAAGTGCCAGCCATTGCGGGGATCGGGGGAAAATTCAGGTACTTTTTCCCTGAAAATTAGGTAGTTGACCAC
>NZ_JAPZQM010000686.1:0-2097 GCF_027530565.1 Microcystis sp. LE19-10.1B
CTAACGATAAACAGGAAAATGTAGGGCTGTTTTTAGACAGCCAAGCAGAGATTAATATATTTGTATCAAAAACAACTACATAGGTCACTATTTTTCGTGAACGATTTCATCGATAAATTCTTCTCTCTCGTCTTCGGTCATAGTATCCCAATCACGGCCGCGTTCTTTGGCTACGATTCTAGCTCTTTCTGCTCCTTCGTTAAATACTGGTTCCAACTGTCTCCACTGACTGAGGATGAGAATTTTATAAACTTCCTGTTGCTGTGCTTCGGGGAGTTGTTTGACTAATTCGATTACTTGTTCGTTGCTTAAGGTTAAGTTTGGCATAGGTCGCTTCTAGACACCAGCATGATTAATCAGTTTAACACGAGTCCTTAATGGAGAGGGTTTTCGGTTCGCCTATCCCTTCTCTGCGTCGATCAGTTAGAATCGAGAAATTATAACAAATCTGGTTATTTTTGCATGAGTAGAAAACGGGTTTCTCGGAGAAACCCGTTTTCTGTGCGTTACTCAACGGATTTAGTATTATCGGCCTAGAAAGTCCTTTCATCTTCCCGCTTGCCGTAAAATTATGATTGTCTCTCTCCAAGAAGCTCAAGCCAAACTGCCCGAACTGATATACAATCTCAAACTAGGGGAAGAATTGTTAATTACCGATAATAATTTCCCACTGGCAAAATTAAGCCGATGATAAAGAACACTTACAAGACTTCGCGGAGTATCTGCCTTGAAATGTCTAATCGATAGCCATACTCTGCTGTGTTACACACTCAAGGAATCCCGACTCAGTAGCAGCACCCATCAACTTCCTAAAGGGTGGCATAAATCGACTAAATCCTTATCTTGCAAGAGTTCTATTGATTAGTTCGTTCTAGATCGAAAACAATTGACAAAATCGCATCAATGTCCTTCTCTATAAGGGTTTCATCCCTTATAACTCCGTCCATTGCATAGCACAAACCGAAGAACCCGTCAGATGGTGACTTTCTTAATAGATCCATCAATTTTTCGGATGGTAACTTTCTTAATGCATCCATCAATTTTTCGGTTTTCATTCGTCTTAAGTTTAAGCCAGAAGGAGTGATAAGAGAATGGCATGATGGTAACTTTCCTACTAGATCCATCTTTTTGGATGGTGACTTTCTTAATGGAGCCATCAATTTTTTGGATGGTAACTTTCCTACTATATCCATCAATTTTTCGATGGGATATTGTCTATCTTCTATAGAATTTGCTTCTTCTTGTATTAATCCTACTTCTTCAGTAGTTAATATCAGTCCTTCAAGTTTCTGCTCCGCGTTCTTGATTGTTTGAATTAAGTCTTGGTATATTTTTTGGGCTTCGTCCAACTCCTTTTGGGTAAAAAGATTATTATGAGCTACTTTGTTTCTGGTTTTATACAGTTTCTCCCAATTAGATTGAAAATTTCTGTCTTTAAATGATTCCTTAAAAAACTTATCACCGTTGCTTTTAATTTTTTCTCTTAATTTACGAATTGCTTCGGGAGTTTCTTCAAGCCTATCAATTTCTTTAATTAAATCCTCTTTGGTTGTACAACCAGATGAAAGCTTGTATATAATCGAACCTAAATCATCAAAATCTATCAGATAGAGTTGATTGTCAATATGGCTTGCAAATTCTTTTTCATTATTTTTTCTCTGATCAACTTTCTTTCTAAAATCTTGGGTGGATACCTTTGTCCACCAATCCACTCCTATCTTGGTTGTCATGAATTTCGTTATGTAGTCTCTTAAACGGCGTTCCACACGATTAATACAAGGATAAATTTGATTAGCAATCTGTTCAGAAATTTCGTCTTTTACTATATCCAGTTTTTCTAATTTTTGGTCTTTGAAAAATTTTAAAATTGGAATACGTTGAGGTTCTAAACAACCATATTCTCCCTTTACAACAATTGAAAAACCTGTAATACATTTATCTTTGCTGTCTTGATCAAATTTAATCTCTTCGGGTCTAATTCCCCGCCGCTCGCGGCGTACAATAGAAAAATGAGTGAATACATCCATAAGAGCCATAATGTAAGTGTTTTGCTATATCATTTAGTGTTCCCAGCCAAATATCGTAAAGCCGTTTTCG
>NZ_JAPZQM010000772.1:0-8847 GCF_027530565.1 Microcystis sp. LE19-10.1B
GTTAGAATTTTTGACCCAGGAAATTCCCAGCCAATCTGACCAACCTATTGAAATCATTACCACCGGCCATAGTTTAGGCGGAGCATTATCTCCAGTAATGGCATTATGGCTGTACGAAAATCAAGCAACTTGGAACCCTACCGGTAAACAAATCACCGTCAATACCCAATTTTCTGCGGGAGCAACTCCAGGGGATCAAACCTTTTCTGATTACTACGGAAATACGGAGCCAGGTCTCAATCAAAGCAGCCGACTCTGGAATAGTTTGGATATTGTTCCCCATGCTTGGAATATTCAGCAATTAAAGCAGATTCCCACCCTGTATGAATCTTGTAATATTCCTAAATCTTCGAGAATTGCACTATTAGTTAATAGTCAAATTCAGAAAGTGAAAAACTGTAATTATCTGGCGTTAAATCCCAGCACTTTTGCCATGAAAGGTAAATGTGGCGTTTTTTCTCAACCGCAACCAAACCCCCTGAAGCAATTTCTGCAAGAAGCCTATTTTCAGCATATCCAAGCTTATTTCAATCTTCTGGAAATTGACTGGCCGCTGACGGAAAATGTGGCTGATTCTCTCACGCTAACAGAGCAAGATTTAGATGATATTGCCACTAAGTTAAGCTAATTATTCTATCGCTAAACAGTCGGCAGTGGGAATCGGCACGACTGTAAATGGGGAGGAACAGAAAGGGAAAATAATTAAATTATTTACTTCTCTGACCTCTCAAGTAATTATCTTTAACTGTAACTCAATTAACGACTTTAAAAAGTCAACAATACTCATCTTCATCAAGGAGAAAATTATTATGGGTGCTGGATTTCACATACAAATTGTCAACGCTACGCCATATAACATCAATCAAGTAAAATCCCACAGTTACCAGATGGAGTGGGATCCATCTTCTCAGATTAGTCCTAATTCCTTTACTCAATTTTATGCTGAGTTTAAAGAAACAGTAGGTCATGACAGTATAGATGATGCGGGTGATGTTGAATATACCCTTGAGGAGGTAAGTAACTTTAACTTTACAATTAGTGCTAAAAAGAGTGGAGTTCACGGACTATCAACGCCTGTCCCCTCAGAAGCAGGTTATGGGGTTTTAGTTGAATGGCAAAATATTCCCAATGGTCTTTTTGTTTATCCTACTCCAGATACTACTAATACATCTGCTGTAGGATGGATTCATGATGGGGTAGTAACGATCGCCCTTGGTTATTTCCCTGGTAATACCCAAAGCCAAATTAGTCCTTATCCAACCCCTAATTATGGCAGTGGCGGATTAGCAGATGATCAAAGTGTGTTACGTCCTTCCGTATTACACTGGGCTAATAATTGGATGGAATTATTTGCCCCTTGTATTCAAAACCTTTGTCTCAATGAGTTAACCCTGCCAGGCACTCACGATGCCTCAACTTATTGCGCTGGTAGTATTAGCCAATCATGGGTACAAACTCAATACCAAAACATCAATCAGCAACTTAGTCAAGGTATTCGCGCCCTTGATCTCAGATTAATGCTTAGTAGTGGCTCAGGGGATAATCAATTTGTTATGTGTCACGGGAGTTTTGCTCTCCCCCTGACTTTAGTAGATTTTCTCAATCAAGTAACGCAATTTTTAGCTGATAATCCCCAAGAATTTGTTATTCTTGACTTACATGATTTTGAGGGAAATTGGACAAGCCAAACCTATCAAGATTTATCTAATCTGATTATCAACACTATTGGACAGGATAAATTAATTCCGCCCTCTGGTATTTCTCAACCCTTAAAAGACCTTTGGCAAACTACTGGCCGAGTTGTAGTTGGCTCTCTCGAATTTCCTGATAGTATGTCTGATTGGTTAGCACAAAATACACCCTTTTGGAGCAGTTCTATTAAACAATATTGGTGTGGTACAAGTGTAACTCTTTGGTCAGACGTGCAGAGTTATTTACAACAACAAATTGACGCTATCAACCAACCTAATAATTTTCTCTGGTCATTAATGGCTCAGTATAATTATGAAGGTGCTTATGGAGTACCAGCTAATGTGCCTAAAGAACTCTCTAGCTTTTTCGCTGGTTTAAATGGCATCAAATCTAACATTATTGCCACTGATTGGTGGAATCGCGTCAATACCAGTACAGGTCAACTAGAAACCACTGTCAATAATTTTTCTGCTCTCATTAATGGAGTCCCTTTAAACATTTTAAAAGGGTATCGACGGGCAAATAACTTACCCCTATGGTAACTGCCATTAGATAGGCGATCGCCCCTAATTGAGCCTAGTTATCCTAAATCTCTGATACAGTCGGCAGTGGGAATCGGCACGACTGTAAATGGGGAGGAACAGAAAGGGAAAATAATTAAATTATTTACTTCTGACCTCTCAAGTAATTCCCTTTAATTTCAACTCAAAAGGAGATAATCATGTCTTTTCCCTACACTCAATGTATTTCGGCAATCACTATTCCTGCTGGTGAATATAAGAACTATACTTTTGTCGTCGCTGCTTACCAAAGTGGGATCTCGGTTGGGCAATTTTCACCGAATCCAACCCCACCAAGTTATACTTTAGGGGGGGTGAGTAATCTTGATAATAATGGTGCCAGTACTACTGCCATTGAGTTTCTGCTTGATTACAGCAACACTGACTATTCACCACCTTACTATTTTGTTTACGGATCTGAAGACGAGAATATTTGGCTTAATAGCATTAATCCCGCTACTCGAGGCAGCCAATTCACAAGTAGTAATGTCACGACTCAGATCGCTTCGGAAAAACAACCCGATGCGCCAATTGCCGGACTTTTCTATTATTTCCCCGAAAGCCTTCTTTACGTGGCAGCGTCTAATGGCAACCTCTACTGGTATTCAGTCACTTGGTCTAACGGCGTGCCGAGCTTGTCTTATGTGGGTTCAAACACATCTTATAGCCAGACGGATGGAGCGTCCGTATCTCTGACCTTTTTCCCTGCGGGGACGCTAACTAATTACGATTGTCTGTTACTCGGCGGGTGTGCGGCCACGGGGGTTATTTTCAATGCCAAAAACCCATCTTCAACTCCTACCCTTTACGGGTATGACGGTGGATGTAATGCAACTGACGTTTGTAAGGGACCAAAAGGCATTTACTGGGCAACCCCGGCTGGCGGTTTGCACTATCAGCCCTATAGTGGTTTCAATGCCTCGTTAAGTCCTATTTGGACAGTACCCAGTGGACAGGTCATTTTATCTTTGGCCTATTCACCCAACGCCGGTAATGCAGATCCGGGAAATTATCCAGAGGGAGCAATCTTTATTGCCACGGCTCCGTCCAACCCCTCTAATTCCTCTATGGGCAGTATCTATGTTTGCGATGCCAGCACTAACACGGTGGGCAATGCCGCCCAACAGGATGCAACCATCTCAGGGAGCCCCTGGGGCATCATTGCCGATGCCAATCTGACTTATATGTGTGCAACTGGTTCATGTGGTGTTTTCCTAAGTACCTTGGCAGCTTATAATCCAGAATCAAATATTCCTGAGAATGGAATGTTAGTACCAAATAAGGTGACTAGCGGTGTTGGGCATACCTGGATCAGTGATCTTGTTTCCGCCGCTGCGTTGGTTTTTGGCGTGGTGACAGAGGATCCCGTTGCTGTCGGTTGGGCAGTTGCAGGTATTGATGCTGGGCCAATCGATGCCCAAACGGGTTATTAAGCGAATAGGACGCTATAGTACCAGTTGGTTGGTGTGAGAAAAAAAAACAAACTTTCCTCAACCAACCTAACAATCTCTTGAATCAACAAAACTTAATCAAATATTCAAGGAGGTCATCAATTTATGGTTTTATACCGATGCAAAGAAAGCTATACCATCACCGTCAAAGATGAGGATGGATCTTTTTTATGGAATTTTAATAACTTTCCCTGCGATTTTGTCGGAGACAGACGGGGTGAAGCCGATATGGGAGCTATTCCTTTTGAGTTTAAACCCTACAATATACCTCTAGTGGTTGCCAATGCTAGATTATTTTCTGTCTTTGGTTTTGATGATCCCTCTTGGTTGGGAAGTCCCTTAGATATTCGTCTCTGCTTTGCCGCTGATAATGGGATGCAGTCGATTACTTTAATCCCCAATAAAACGGCGGGTTTTGATGTAATTGAAGACAGCGAACGTTGTAACATCCTTCGTCATGTCTATGATAGTCGTTCCTATTTTGAAATTTTGTTAGGTAGTACACAAGAAAACGCGGATACGGATACCATTTGGCTACATACTATGAATGTCTATCAAGACTAACCATTAAAGCGGATTCGCTAACTATCAACTTGAATTGGCTTATTCATCCAGTGGAAGTCGAGATATTAAGCGATCGCCTAGCTCAAGACTAATAAAAACGCTGAAAAAATTAACAACAGGAGAAACAACGATGACTGGTACTAATTCCACTAGCCCAAATTATGTAATCGTAACCGATCAATATTGGGATGGTTTGGCTGATAATCCCCTTGGTGCCACGGAAATTCGCGTCGAAAATGGGAATATCACTGCGATCGCTACAACAGTTGATCACAGCAACGCTCAAATTATTGAACTAAAAGGACACACCGTTACCCCTGGTTTCATTGATTGTCATGTTCATATCACCTTCTGTGAAGGGGATCCTACAATTCCAGAAAATCCTTATATGGTGACAGTGCCATTAATGACCCTTTATAGCTTAAATCCCCTGAAAATACTGTTAATGAACGGTTTTACTACTGTAAGGGAAGTGGGTTGTCCCGATCCAGAATTTATTACCGTCGATCTCAAAAAAGCGATCGCCAATGGCTGGATTATTGGACCAGATCTATTGGTAGCACCTCACCTGATTTCAGCCCAAGGAGGACATGGTGATTTTACCTCTTTAGTTGCTTTTCAGTTCAGACCAGAAAAATTTGAAGTAGCAGACGGAACAGCAGAAATTATCCGCATAGTACGGGAAGAAATTCGCTCAGGAGCAGATTGGATTAAATTCTGTGCCACAGGGGGTTTTAGCTCTCCTACGGATGATCCGAGTCAAACCACCTATTCCCAAGAGGAGATGAATATTCTGGTTAGTACCGCCAAAGATTTCGGTATTTCTGCTTGTCCTCACGCTTATGGAGGGGAAGGGGTTCAACGTGCTGTTAATGCGGGGGTACGTTCCATTGAACATGGTAATCTTGCCAGTTCCGAGACTTTGCAATTGATGGAGCAGAAGGGAGTTTATCTGGTACCAACTCAATACACTGTTTTAGAAAAAGCTCGCAATGCCAATAATCCTGAATATTGGAAAAGTCGTTCTCCTTGGCAACACGCTAAATATCAAAAATATGCCTCTCAACTGATTGCTTGTGCTGATAATTTAGCTAAAAGTAACGTTAAGATTGCTTTTGGTACTGATGCGGGAACTTTTCCTCATATAGATAACTGGAAAGAGTTTCCAGCGATGGTTGAAAATGGTATTACTCCTTTACGCGCTTTAAAAGCAGCAACTACTGTAGCGGCTGAATTATTAATGCAGCCGAATATTGGTGCGTTAGCGGTGGGGAAATTTGCTGATATTATCGCTATGCCGGGTAATCCTTTTGAGGATATTAATGTTACTGGTAAAGTTGATTTTGTGATGAAACGGGGAGTCATCTATAAACAACCATCGGGAGGACAAGTATAATGGTTTTGTCATCAAATCTCTGGAAGACACCAGTAACACTGCTGACGGGTTTTTTAGGTGCGGGTAAAACTACTTTACTTAACTCCATTCTTAAGGGTAAAAGTGATCGCCGTTTCGGCATACTGGTCAATGATTTTGGTAGTCTTAATATTGATCAGATGTTAATTAAAAATAGAGACGATGATCTAATCACTCTTGAGGGAGGTTGTGTTTGTTGTAGTTTACAAAATAATCTGGTTAATTCCCTTCCCAAAATCCTATCTCTCCGTCCAGATCAGATCTTAATTGAAGCCAGTGGAATTGCTAACCCTTATACCCTGTTACAAACCCTAAAGCGTCCAGTTTTAAGTAGAATAATTCGCTTGGAAAGTATTATTACCCTAGTTGATGCGACCTATCTACCCCAAATTTGTGAACCATCTGGAAAAATTAACTATCAAGATTTGCTAATTGATCAAATTTCGGCTGCTGATATTGTGGTTCTCAATAAAATTGATTTGATTGATGAAAAAGCACAAATTAATGCTAGTCAAATTATCCAAAAAATAGCACCTTGGGTGCGTTTGTTAAAAGGGAGTTATGGGGATGTTTCCCTAGATTTATTATTAGGATTTAGGGACTCATTTCCCGTTCGTTCTGTATCTAGTCAATTAAAATCTAATCACTCTGATAACTTTCATACTTGGAGTTATGAAAGTGTTCGCCCTTTTCAGTTATTAACCCTGGGAAAAATATTAGGGAAATTACCCGTAACTGTATGGCGAGCCAAGGGTATTTTATCTACTGTTGAACATCCCAATAGAGGAGTAATTTTGCAACAAGTGGGGCCGAGAATTACCTTAGAAATAGGCGAAGAATGGGGTAATAATCCACCCTTTACCCAATTGGTATTAATTAGCACGGAGGCAATAAATACAAAAATATTACAGCAGCAATTAGATAGCTGTTTAAGAGTAGAGGATTTTGAGGTAAATTTAAAAACTCAAACCAAAGATAATTTTATTTTAAGTAACGAAATGTAACAAATATATCACAATTATCCAGGGTGAAACGTTTTACTAATGTGACAACGAGAAAGTGGCTAAAAAGTTATCAAAAAACTGGGTTTAAAACCTCGCCCTTCTAGGGGGACTTTATGTTAGAATTTTAGTAATCTAGAAAACCCGCCCTATCCTAGAGAAAGTCCTGCAACGGGTTGACGATGAGTAAGGGGAAGCTGACGGCCGCGGGGAACTCCATGCTAGAGGCAAAACATACCTTGGGTCGGTATGTATCAACAAAATTGAATTAGTCTCCGGAGGGCATACGGAGGAGAGATAGCCTTTTCATTCTATTAATCAATCTAAAAAGTCCCAAAAAATATGATAACTTCCACTCCAGTAAAAAAAAATGACGATGTTAACGCCTTAAATGCGGATATTAGGGAAGTTTTATTAGAGGTTTTGCCGATAATTTCTCCTGAATTACAACTAGAACTCACTAAGTTAGTTCAACAGATTCATCACCTGAATTATTTGATTTATAAAAAAAGTAATAGCTGGAAAATTGGTTGGTTTATTTTTAACAATGATCCAACTAAATTGATTTTGTTATTAGAGGAAATTAAATATATATTGCTCATGGCAAAAACTAATAAAGTCGGAGTTGATGCTATTCGAGGATTCAGAATTAATCTAGAAAAGGAAATTAATCATAGTCGCTATTTTTTATGGGGACATATTTTAAATGGATTTAGTTCTATCTATTCTACAAGATCAGTCCCATTCAAAATATTTTTAGGTTTATCTATTACAACTTTTTTATCTATGATTGCCCTCAAATTTTCTGCTCAAGAAATTTACATATTTGATGATAATTTACACCAGAAACACTCTCAAGAGGAGGCACTTATTTCAAAACCATTACCTCAAGCAAACTCCCCAGTACCCATTCCTTCTAGTAGTTATTCAGAACAGTTAAAATCATCGAGTGATACGATAAATCCTAATCGGCATATATTTTATGGTTTAGTTTATGCGGCAACAGCAGGAGTGTTGGGAAGTGTTGCGAGTATTTTACTCAGAATTATCGACTTTACAGACAAAAAATATGACGACCCCCTCATTCCTCTTTTTATTGGTTTGTTTAGACCCTTAATTGGTCTAATTTTCGGTATTTTTATCTTTAGTTTAATTAGCTCAAATACGTTGATTAAAATTGATTTTATGATTACCCAGGATCAAAATTCTTCTAGTTTAATAACCAACAAAGCCCGTCAGGATTTATTTATCTTTTCCTGTGCTTTTTTAGTGGGATTTAGTGAAAGATTTGCCTCAGATTTACTGAAAAAAACTGAATCGGGATTAATTGAAGAAAAAGAAAAATAATGTTATTGGCTAAATTATACGGACTTTTGCGGATTCAAGACATACAATAACAGCAGTGGGCAAAATAATTGCGGAGATCAAGAAAGTAACCGTTCGCATCCGTTCATCGCTGTTTGAGTTGCCTTTTTTCTTCTTGAGCATCCACCAGAGAAGGGGTATCGCTACCCCTTCATGGACAATGCCGACTGTGAGGATGTTGTAGTGATGACTACCAAATGACCAATTGGTGCGGTCAATACTCAATACCCAGGGTTGAGGGATATGGAGCCACTGGACTACAATGGGAGCTATTTGAGGGTAATCTCTCTCGAAGTCCCCAAACAAGCGTTGTCATCGTTTGTAATGGGACTCTACCAATACCCGACCTTCAAAACCTAGGGCTAATTCCTTGAGGTTGACGGTTTTTACTTTCAACAGAGCCAGTAAGAATAGAGCGAGGAAAGAGAGTCTTGCTCCCTGCCATCCCTTTAGGAGGTTTGAGAGCTTGGGTGGTGATTCGGTAGTAGTGATGGCGGCTTAATCCTTTGCTTTGCTGTCCATTGGGCTCTTCTCGACTTTGTGTGATAATTTTTGCTTATAGAATCGTGAAATATTTACTGGGAAAGACTTTTAGGAGTATTTTGCTGAAGAAACTATCAGTATAGACCCCGTTTCCACACAGAAACCAGAAGAGCCTCCATTGTAGTCATGGATAAAATACCAAAGGGTTCCCCAACGTGATTCTCCATTTTTTTAGAGAAAGATAGACTCTCTCTCACCAACCGAGAAATCCTTTGTCGAAAGGTATTATTTAATCTTTCAATAGGATTAGTTTGACC
>NZ_JAPZQM010000346.1:0-3320 GCF_027530565.1 Microcystis sp. LE19-10.1B
TCGAAAACGGCTTTACGATATTTGGCTGGGAACACTAAATGATATAGCAAAACACTTACATTATGGCTCTTATGGATGTATTCACTCATTTTTCTATTGTACGCCGCGAGCGGCGGGGAATTAGACCCGAAGAGATTAAAACACGAACAAATTCCCACCGTTTATGATTATTTCTCGGAAGGAAACTCTTTCTATTTAGTGCAAGAGTTTATTGAAGGAGAAACCCTACTTCAATATCCTGTAGTTGGGTTGAGGCACGAAACCCAACACAACCAACTTTTTTAACGTCAACCCAACTACTTAAAGGAGTAAAAACAATGACTAATATTGTGCTTAAAAGTGCTAGGGGTGTTAACTATTCTCGATTACAGCAACTCCTAGCAGCGGGAAACTGGAAAGAAGCAGACAAAGAAACACGTAAAGTCATGCTTCAGGTTGTCAGCAGGGAAAGCAAACGTGGATGGCTAAAGACAGAGGATATTGACAATTTCCCCTGTGAAGATTTGCAAACTATTGACCAACTCTGGCTACACTACAGTCAGGGTAAGTTTGGCTTCAGCGTCCAGAAAGAAATCTATGAGAGTCTCGGTGGCACGAGAGGGTATAATGGGGGATTGTTCGAAAATTTCCATCAAGAAGTCTGGAAAAATTTCGGCGATCTCGTCGGCTGGAGAAAAAGAGGAAAATGGTTGTCTTACAGGAACCTAACGTTTAATAATGCAGCCCCCAAAGCTCACTTCCCATTTTTATTTTATCGTTTCGTTGTTCCGCCGATTGGTATCGTGGCAATTTTGGTTTTTTGGGGTTTGTTTTGCTCGATTTTCTCGATCAGTGTGGGATTAACGTTGTGGCCGTTGTGGGTTTTTCTTTTTGGGTGGGCTTTTTTTTGGTTTGTGTTTTGGTTTGCGTTTTGGTATGTGGTTGGTATTTTTACTTGTTGGGTATTTGTGGTTATCTTGGTAGCGTCAGATGTTAATTGGCATAAGCCTAATTGTTTTATTCGGCTTATTCGGCGTATTAAACTTTTTGTCAACTGGGACTTTTTGCGTTCTCTTAAGGATGAGATCGGTTTCAGTTTGCTATATTCGATGTATTGTATTTACTCACTGATGGTTGTGGTTGCTGTGGTTATTGCTAGGCAGATAGGTACCAGTCTGGAGCCGCATTTATTCCCGCTGGCTTTGCAGTTATCGTTTCTTGAGATGTTTCTGCTCCGGTTCGGTCTCAATGGTGGCTTCCTGGGGGCTCTCTCCTCTCGCGCAAAGGATTGTAACTTAGGGAAAAGTAACGCTCCGGTGACATCTACACCCCTACCTAAAGTAGCGCCAACTCCACTGACAAACTTCACCGAAAAAATATCCAAGGGCATAACACTGGAGATGGTAGGCTTACCAGCAGGTCAATTTATCATGGGCTCTCCTGATAGTGATCCCTATGCTAGGGATTGGGAAAAGCCTCCACACCAAGTTCAAGTCAACAGTTTTGCGATCGGGAAATATCCGGTGACTCAGGCACAATATCAAGCAGTAATGGGAAACAATCCCTCTTGGTTTAAAAATAATCCCCAAAATCCAGTAGAAAAGGTTAGTTGGGATGATGCTCAAGCTTTTTGTCAGAAATTGAGTCAAATAACCGGGAAAACCTATCGCCTACCGACAGAAGCGGAATGGGAATATGCCTGTCGTGCGGGAACTACTACTCGCTATTATTTCGGTGATGATGCTAGTCAGTTAGGAGATTACGCTTGGTATGGCGGAAATTCTCAGCAGACAACTCATCCTGTGGGCCAGAAAAGGCCCAATGCTTGGGGACTGTATGATATGAGTGGCAATGTTTGGGAGTGGTGCGAGGACAATTGGCACGATAACTATATCGGAGCGCCAAAGGATGGCAGTGCTTGGCTGACAAATGATAATGATTATCAAATACTGCGGGGCGGTTCTTGGTGCGACCTTCCGTATGACTGCCGTTCCGCTGACCGCCTCAGCCGCTCCCGCCGCGGCAACGACTACGACGACTTCGGTTTTCGGGTGGTGTGCGGTGCTGGGAGGACTCTGTAACCCTTATTCTCTTTTTACCCTTTTTTACCCTTTTTTACTTTTTTCAATTTTTCTCTTTTTCCCGCCTAGCGGCGGGTCGATTTTTTTGAAAAAATTGAGGTAGTAATCTGTGGTTTGTAGGGTGCGTGTTTGCGCGTATTTAAAGGAGATTTGTTATAATTAAATTATGATTGCGCCGTAACGCACCATCTTAAGAAAATTGGTGCGTTACGCTATCACTAACGCACCCTACAAGAGCCGCTACTGTGTCTGGAGTGGTTTTTATTATGATTATTTAACTGCTACCGCATATCCCCCCGTAGCAATCTCTCCCTAGTAACAGGTTTCTAGTTCCTGTTTGATATTCAGGCAGAATGAATGATATAATTGGTGCGTGGGGCGTGGGGGTTGGTTATCCTTCTCTCAAAGCTTTTAACCTGTAGAATATAACGATCTCAGGTTTTTTGTCAAGTCTAATTTGAGGGATTTTGCTCCCGTAAACATCAGCTTTTGGGGAACTCGATAGATAAATTATGAATTATGAATTATGAATTATGAATTATGAATTATCAAAAAGAATAGAAGAAACAAATAGATATTCGGGAACGTTGTTTTGAGTATGCACTGCGAGCAATTAAACTTTATCAATAAACAATAATTTGAGAAAATGAACCAAAAAACTTACCAACTAACCTTAAACTTTGACCAGATTTTAGATTTGGTTAAACAACTCCCAGAAAGTGACAAAATAAAACTCAGTAAAGAACTCGAAAAAGAAACTTTAAATCAAAAATTAACCCAACTTTTAGAAACCTTTAAAACTGATGAGCTTTCCCTAGAGACAATTACCGAAGAAGTGGAGGAAGTTAGGGCTGAAATTTATGGACAACAAGCCACCGATTAAAGTTATTATTGATACTAACCTTTGGATTAGCTTTCTTATTGGTAAACAGTTAGCTGGTTTAAAATATCTACTGATTGAAAAAACTCTTGTGCCGATTTTTTCTCCACAGCTACTTAATGAAATTAACCTTGTTACCAAAAGACCAAAATTACAAAAGCATTTTTCCCAAAGAAAAGTTCAAGAATTACTTGAACTTTTAAGCATAATTGGGTTATGTATTGAGGCTCTTCGGTAATTGTTATGCAATGGACGGGGGTTATAAGGGATGGAACCCTTATAGAGAAAGGCATTTAGCGATTTTTGTCAATTGTTTTTGCTCTAGAGCGAACTAATCAATTAAGTCTCTTGCCAGATAAGGATTTAGTCGATTTATGCCC
>NZ_JAPZQM010000481.1:0-2131 GCF_027530565.1 Microcystis sp. LE19-10.1B
AGACAGTTCCCACTGACGACCGAGGTAGCAGAAGACACCTAGTAAGAAGTGGAAAATGACTAACTGGTAGGGACCACCGTTGTATAACCACTCATCTAAGGAAGCTGCTTCCCAGATGGGGTAGAAGTGGAGTCCAATCGCGTTGGAAGAGGGAACAACTGCACCGGAGATGATGTTGTTTCCGTAGAGTAGAGAACCGGCTACAGGCTCGCGGATACCGTCGATATCTACGGGAGGAGCGGCGATAAAGGCGATGATGAAGCAGGTGGTGGCGGTGAGCAGGGTGGGGATCATGATGACACCGAACCAACCGATATAGAGACGGTTGTTGGTGCTGGTGATCCACTGACAGAACTGCTCCCACAGGGAAGCGCTCTCGCGCTGTTGTAGAGTGGTGGTCATGGTTGGATAATTTCTGTATGTATTAGGTTGTCAAGGTTCGTTGTTTGACATGAGTTAATACTATCGGCTTTTTATAGTTATGTAAAGGGGTTTTAAGGAATGTTTTTTTATCAATGTCATAACTTTTACTTATATAACTGATGTTCAGGTAAACTAGAAGCAGACAAATTCTGCAAAAATAAGCGATGATACCCGAAATTACTGCAAAACTATTGGAAGCGAAGAAGGAAAAAGGCCTCAGTTTCGCTGACCTAGAAGCGATTCTAGGGAGAGATGAGGTGTGGATTGCCGCTGTTTTTTACCGGCAAGCGAGCGCCTCCCTAGAAGAAGCAACGAAAATTGTGGCAGCTTTGGGACTGGGAACCGAAATCGTCGCATCCTTAACCGAGTATCCTGTCAAGGGATTGGGTCCTGTTGTCCCCACCGACCCCCTGATTTATCGTTTCTACGAGATCATGCAGGTGTATGGAATGCCGCTAAAATCGGTGATTCATGAAAAATTCGGCGATGGTATTATGAGTGCGATCGATTTTACCCTCGACGTGGATAAGGAGGAAGACCCTAAAGGCGATCGCGTTAAAATTACCATGTCGGGTAAGTTTTTATCCTATAAGAAGTGGTGAGTCCGGCCAAAGTCAACGGCAAGGAATAGAAATTCCTTGCCGCTCTTGGTATTTTTCTTAACAAAACTTAACAATTGACGGCAAAATTTTCCTTGCTTTTGTCGGCAGATTTTGGGATAATATTTTTAAAAGACTTTATTCATAATGGAAATCTAAGCAGTTGGTGATAAACACAGATATCCGATTATAAGAGAATCATAACCCAAGCCGCCGCAAAAGTCAAGGTATCTCTCCTAATTATGCTGTGAAACTTCTAATTCCTTGAGCGGTGAGGGTTTGGGGAATTATGAATTATGAATTATGAATTGGGGAGTGGGAAGACAGTAAACTGATATAGTCATTTCAGATAAGTCTGATACGCTCTAGACCGATGAAACCCTGATTAACTCTAGCATTGATATTCTCAATCTTAATTGAAATGACTATAACTGCCAATTCAGACTTCAATTGGCGATGTTATATTGAACATTTTCAAGAAGAAGGCGCACCGCAAAGCGGATCTCTGCGAGATCGCTGTTTTTTTACCGCTTATGAAACTAACATTATTGTTCCTTTAAAATCTTTGAGGATTGAGGTAGAGATGGCAGATGTTTATAACAAAGTAATCTTTAGTTAAAGCCTTAAATATGGAGCTTTTGTTATCATTAGAATATATAAATATTCGTCATTTTAAAAAAAAATTAGCGTAGGCAATGATTAATAGAAAAACTGAAGACTTGTGCAAGTTGTTGTGAACAAGTTACCTCCGCTATTCGGCGAAGATTAACCATAACGATAGCTCCAAAAAACATTATATTAACAAGAAATGGTGAATAGGGAACTCCGAAATATGAAGAAGCAGCAGATAAAAAAAGATGTGCCACAAAATATGATACTATAACAAGCAATAAATCAGTTAAAATCGTGGATATATCTAAATTTAAGCCTAGTACAGGTGTTATAGCATAACTTAGAATAGTCAAGCTAGTAAGTACCTAGGCAAAATTAATTACATACTCGCCTCCAAAATTGTCCAGCACTTTTTTAACGTAAGCGAGGAGGCTCTTTCGGTCTTTATAGGCGCTAAATTCAATCCATTCATATTTTAAAAATCTCCATAATATTTC
>NZ_JAPZQM010000249.1:0-1051 GCF_027530565.1 Microcystis sp. LE19-10.1B
TGGTCAATTACCTAATTTTCAGGGAAAAAATCCCTAAATTTTCCCCCCAATCACTCCAATGGTAGGCACTTTTTCAGGGAAAAAAAGTCTAAAAGCCTTATCCAACAAGGTTTTTAGATTTATTCAGCAAACCCTAATTAGTCCAGCAAAATTAATTTTCTAGGTTCGAGTGGACAATCGCCAATTCTTGCCGCCAAACTAGCAGGGATTTCTCCCAAGCTAGTTCCCATTTTTGCGCTAAAAAAGGTCGAGTATTTTTGCCCAAATTATAGGCGATGACAATCTCTTCCCAGAGAGAGGCTAAGGAAAGTGGCGAAGAAAATAAAGCTCCGAATAATCCCCCTAAAAGTAGGACAATAGCTAGAGGGCGACGAGTTTGACTTAATTCAAAAGCTTTCAGTTGCAATTCTCCCATCGCATCGACACCAAAACCCGTTACTATATGCCAGATATCGTGAGTTTGCCGTAGGCGAAGCAGCAGATAATCTGTGTCGGAATTGACCTGAATAGACCGATAAAAATTAGGATCAAAATTGAAACTAATTAGGTGAGTAGCATAATGATAACCCTGGGAATCCTCTGGGAGTTTCAGCAGGGTTTCTAAACAGGGACTAGCGGCCAGATATCTTTGGGCAATTATTTGAGCGGTAGCTCGATCGCTTTTTTTATAATTTTATATTTTATAACCCCCTATTATTCGAGTTCTTGAGGTTCAATAACCAACTTAATTCCCTGAATAATTAATTTGATTTTTTCCTGAGAAAGTCTTCCGATAGACTCCGTTAAAAGACGCTTATCAAGCGTGAAAACCTGTGAAACATTAACAACACTGGATTCAGGTAAATTCCCTTCACCCTCATTCAATAAAACATTACCAATAGCTTTTGCTCGTCTCAAATTGGTTGTTAATAGACACACAATAACCGTCCCAATTTGTGACTGATTCAGAGCATCATTTTGCACCACAACACAAGGACGAAGATAAGCAGGTTCAGAACCTTGTGGTTCTCCTAAATCAATCCAATAAATCTCTCCTTGAAAAATCGTCATA
>NZ_JAPZQM010000376.1:0-9842 GCF_027530565.1 Microcystis sp. LE19-10.1B
TCGATGGGAAGAAGCATATCCTTAGTTAAAGCAGATTTTCTTCCTCAGTGCAACCTAAGTCGATGCTTTCTCACGAGTGCGGGTTCATTTTCTAGGTTGACTTCGGCTTCCTTACCAGCATTTATTGAGATGTTGCAAAAAAACCTCTTGCCTAAAAAGGCACAAATATTATATAATGTTTGATCGTGGCCAAAATCGGTGTTAGGTGGTGCTGAAGGCACTGCCAAGCAGAACCGCCTTGGTCGCTCGGTCTTCGCCGGGATACTGAAGATAAACCCTTTAAGTCCCGAAGAAACAAAGACCAGCAACAATCTAGGCAGAACCAGCAAACCTGTCTAGTCTTACTTACGAATTTAACGGGATGCCAGCTTAAATAACTCGAAAAAAGTCATTCAAGTTGGGCAGGCTGATAAAGCGGGAAAGATTTTTCTCGCTCCTATAGCCACGGCCACGTTATTTTTGATTGTCGTCTAGTAAAGATAAAGAGAACAATCCGTGTCTATCGGTATCCTCGGTACAAAACTGGGCATGACCCAAATCTTCGACAACAAAACGGGAGTCGCCATTCCCGTCACCGTCGTTCAAGCCGGTCCCTGTCCCGTCACCCAAGTCAAAACGAAAAAAACCGACGGTTATGAATCCATCCAAGTGGGATACAAAACCGTCAAAGAAAAAGCCCTCAACAAACCGCTACTCGGTCATTTAGCCAAAGCCGGTGTCTCCCCCCTGCGGCATTTAATCGAATACCGCCTCGAGGACGCATCCGCTTACACTTTAGGCCAAGAAATTACCGCCGCTATCTTCCAAGAAGGCGATTTAGTCGATGTGGCTGGAACCACCATCGGACGAGGTTTCTCCGGCTATCAAAAACGCCATAACTTCAAACGCGGTAACATGACCCACGGTTCCAAAAACCACCGTCTCCCCGGTTCCACCGGTGCCGGTACTACCCCCGGCCGCGTTTTCCCGGGTAAGAGAATGGCCGGACAATACGGAGCCACCCAAGTGACCATCCGCAAACTGTCCGTGGTCAAAATCGATAGCGAACGCAACCTAATCCTGATCAAAGGAGCCGTCCCGGGTAAACCAGGAACCCTGTTAAACATCACCCCCGCCAAGAAATTTGGTAAATAGGGCAAGGAAAGATTAAAGTCATGGTTAACTACACAGTCAAAAATTGGCAAGGGGAAGAAGCGGGAACAGGCACCCTGGAACTGAAAACCGCTAAACCCGAAACCGCCAAACACCTAATTCACCGCGTCGTCGTCAGCCATCTAGCGGCGGCCCGTCAAGGTAACGCCTCCACCAAAACCCGCTCGGAAGTGCGCGGCGGTGGTCGCAAACCCTGGCGGCAAAAAGGCACCGGTCGGGCCCGGGCCGGTTCGATCCGTTCTCCCCTCTGGCGTGGTGGCGGTGTCATCTTCGGACCAAAACCGAGAGATTTTGAGGTTAAGGTCAATCGCAAAGAGAAAAGATTAGCCCTGAGAACCGCTTTGATCAGCCAGTCCGATAACTTTATCGTTGTTGAAAGCTTCGCCGAACAATTCTCCCAACCCAAAACCAAAGAACTCACCGCTGCCTTAAGTCGCTGGGGAGCCAGTCCAGAGGAAAAAATTCTGCTGATTTTGACGGAAATTCCCGAAAATGTCTATTTATCGGGACGTAATATCTGCAATCTCAAAATTATTCGCGCCGATAGTCTCAACGTCTATGATGTCATCCTAGCCGATCGAGTTATCGCCACCGCCGCAGCCCTAGCTAAAATTGAGGAGGTCTATGGTGCTTAAAACTGAAGCCAGACAACTCGCCGATCTGATCCTAAAGCCGATCGTGACCGAGAAAGCCACCCTACTCCTAGAACAAAATAAATACGTCTTCGATGTCGCCTTGAAAGCGACCAAGCCGGAAATTCAAGCGGCGATCGAATTGCTGTTTGACGTGAAAGTAACGAAAGTGAACACCAGCCGCCCCTCTCGTCAGAAAAAACGCGTCGGCCGTTTCCTCGGTTACAAACCCCAATACAAACGCGCGATCGTGACCCTAGCGGAAGGCGACTCGATCGCCCTCTATCCCGACGTATAACCACCAAGAAACCCGATAACGGAAAACTAAACTATGGGTATTCGTTCTTTTAGACCTTTAACCCCCGGGACAAGGCAGGCGGCCATCTCCGACTTTAAAGAGATCACCAAAACCGAACCGGAAAAGTCCCTAACTCATCGCAAACACAGCAAACAAGGGCGTAATAATCGCGGTGTCGTTACCAGTCGTCACCGGGGCGGCGGCCATAAACGCCTCTACCGGATTATCGATTTTCGTCGCGATAAACGGGATATTCCCGCCACAGTAGCGGCGATCGAGTACGATCCTAACCGTAACGCCCGCATTGCCCTGCTTTTCTACAAAGACGGGGAAAAACGCTACATCATCGCCCCCGCCGGTTTAGGCGTTGGTGATACCGTCATCGCCGGAGAAAACGCTCCCTTCGAGGTGGGTAATGCCCTACCCTTAAGTCGCATCCCCCTGGGGACAGAAGTTCATAACATCGAACTCGTCCCCGGTCGCGGGGGTCAAATGGTGCGGGCTGCTGGTGGTTTCGCCCAAGTGGTAGCGAAAGAAGGCGATTACGTTACCATCCGCCTCCCCTCCAAAGAAGTACGCATGATCCGGCGTGAATGCTACGCCACCATCGGAAAAGTCGGTAACGCCGAAGCGAGAAACATCAGTCTCGGTAAAGCCGGTCGTACCCGTCACCGCGGTCAAAGACCTCATGTTCGGGGTAGCGTCATGAACCCAGTGGATCACCCGCACGGAGGTGGAGAGGGTCGCGCTCCGATCGGACGTTCCGGCCCGATGACTCCCTGGGGTAAACCCGCCCTCGGTCGCAAAACTCGCAACAAGAAAAAACGCAGTAGCGATCTGATTGTGCGCCGTCGTAACCAGGGTTAGAAATTATTACTTTACTTTTGACTGAAAATTATGGGTCGTTCACTGAAAAAGGGGCCATTTGTCGCCGGCCACCTGATGGAAAAAATCGAAAAACTCAACGCCCAGGGCAGTAAACAAGTGATTAAAACTTGGTCCCGGGCCTCGACAATCATTCCCGATATGGTCGGTCACACGATCGCCGTTCACAACGGCAAACAGCACGTTCCCGTCTATGTTTCCGAGCAGATGGTCGGTCATAAACTCGGTGAATTCGCTCCCACCCGCACCTTCCGCGGCCACGCCAAGAGCGACAAAAAAGCAGGACGGAAATAGACCGGTGGGCGGTAATCTTAAGACCGTCAAGCCCCCGGTCAGCGTTCAGATAAGCTAAACGGCGCTTAACCTGCATGATCCAATAGCTATAACCCTTTTGGAGTCTATATCGGTGATCCGAAGTAAAAGCCGTTTAGCTTAACTATGAGATGGTGGGTTACGGCGACTAGATAAATTAATAACTAAGTCTTATAAGTTGTCGTCGCCTAACCCACCCTACCTAACTGATAACTGATAACTGAAATGACCATCGATACCTCTAACGAAGTCAAAGCGATCGCCCGCTATATTCGGATGTCACCCCTGAAAGTCAGACGGGTACTCGATCAGATCCGCGGTCGCTCCTATCGGGAAGCCCTAATTATTCTCGAATTTATGCCCTACCGGGCCTGTGATCCGATTCTCAAAGTCCTGCGTTCCGCCGTTGCCAACGCCGAAAATAACGAAGGACTCGATCCCGCCACTTTGGTAGTTAGCCAAGCCTTTGCCGATGGCGGACCGACCCTAAAACGTTTTCGACCCCGGGCCCAGGGGCGCGCCTACCAAATTCGCAAACCCACCTGTCATATCACCGTCGCCGTCGCTCCTAGCAACAAAGACTAATCACCTTAACTAAAAAAACCACAATGGGACAAAAAATCCATCCCCTCGGTTTTCGTCTCGGCGTTATCAAAGATCATAAATCTTGCTGGTATGCCGACGCGAAACGTTACCCCGAACTACTGCAAGAAGATCGCCGCATTCGTGAATACGTCGAAAAAAACCTTGCTAATGCCGGTATCGCCGATATTCGCATCGAACGTAAGGCCGATCAAGTAGATATCTCCATCCACACCGCCCGCCCCGGGGTCGTCGTCGGTCGTGGTGGCACGGGAATCGAACAGCTGCGCCTAGGTTTACAAAAAGCCCTCGGTGGCCAGCGTCAAATTCGCATTAACGTCATCGAAGTGGCTCGCGTTGATGCCGATGCCAACCTGATCGCCGAATACATCGCCCAACAACTAGAAAGACGGGTTTCCTTCCGTCGTGTTGTCCGCCAGGCCATCCAACGGGCGCAGAGGGCCGAAGTCAAAGGGATCAAAATTCAAGTTAGCGGTCGTCTCAACGGGGCAGAAATCGCTCGGACTGAATGGGTGCGGGAAGGACGAGTTCCCCTCCATACCCTGCGCGCCGATATTGATTACTCCTATAAAACCGCCAGCACCATCTACGGGATTCTAGGCGTGAAAGTTTGGATATTTAAGGGCGAAATTATCCCCGGCCAAGAAGAAATTGCCGCCGCCGTTCCCGCTCAAGCACCGCGCCGTCAACAGCGTCGCCGTCAACAGTTTGAAGATCGCTCTAGCGAAGGCTGATCCCTAATATTTATCAGTGGTAAATAGCTCATGTTAAGTCCCAAAAGAACAAAATTCCGCAAACAACAGCGCGGACGGATGCGCGGGCTGGCCACCGGCGGAAATACGATTAATTTCGGCGATTTCGCCCTGCAAGCCACCGAACCCTGTTGGATTACTTCCCGTCAAATCGAAGCCGCCAGACGGGCAATGACTCGTTATATCCGTCGGGGTGGCAAAATCTGGATCCGCGTTTTTCCTGATAAACCCGTCACCCAACGGGCTGCAGAAACCCGGATGGGTTCCGGGAAAGGTTCCCCCGAATTCTGGGTGGCCGTGGTTAAACCGGGGTTCATTATGTTTGAAATTGCCGGGGTAGCCGAACCGGTAGCCCGGGAAGCAATGCGTCTAGCCGCCCAAAAATTACCAATTAAGACCAAATTTATCACTCGCGAGGAGGATTTTGTCTAATGGCTCTACCAAAAATCGCCGAAGTGAGGAAGATGAGCGATGACGACATCGCCGACGCTATCCTCAATGCCAAAAAGAAACTGTTTGAATTGCGTTTGCAGCAGGCCACCCGCCGCTTGGAAAAAACCCACGAATTCAAACATACCCGCCACCGTCTTGGCCAATTATTGACCGTAGAACGGGAGCGCCAACTAGCCCAGTCCACCCCGGAGGCATAACCCGCTATGGCAGTTAAAGAAAGAGTTGGGGTAGTGGTCAGCGACAAAATGGATAAAACCGTAGTGGTAGCCATTGAAAACCGCTCTCCTCACCCTAAATACGGCAAAATCGTCGTGAAAACCCAGAAATTTAAGGCTCACGACGCAGAAAATCAAGCCAAACAAGGCGATCGAGTTCGCATTCGTGAAACCCGCCCCCTCAGTAAAACCAAACGTTGGGAAGTGGCGGAAATATTAACCGATAGTTAAATTTCACCTAGGTAAAAACCGTGATTCAACAACAAACCTACTTAAATGTCGCTGACAATAGCGGGGCGCGGAAACTAATGTGTCTGCGGGTGCTGGGCACAGGTAACTGTACCTACGGTGGCATCGGTGACAAAATTATCGCCGTGGTTAAGGACGCTATCCCCAATATGCCCGTGAAAAAATCCGATGTGGTCACTGCGGTGATTGTGCGGACCCGTCAAACCGTCCGTCGCGATAGTGGCATGAGCATCCGTTTTGATGATAACGCCGCCGTGATTATTAATAATGACGGTAATCCCAAAGGTACTAGGGTTTTTGGTCCTGTCGCTCGGGAATTGCGCGATAAAAACTACACCAAAATTGTTTCCCTAGCCCCAGAAGTTCTCTGATCAAAGTGAAAAGTACCAAGGCAATTGGCTGATGGCTAGTCTAAAACTTTTCACACTTTGAGGTCAAAAAAAATGAGTAAGAAAAACAGTCAAACCCCACCCCAAAGGCAAAAAATGCACGTTAAAAAAGGGGATGTCGTTCAAGTAATCGCTGGTTCCGATAAGGGCAAAGTGGGCGAAATTTTACGCGCTTTACCCCAAGAAAGTACCGTGGTGGTCAAAGGAGTTAATATCCGCACCAAACATACTAAACCCCAACAGGAAGGAGAATCGGGTCAAATCCTTACCTACGAAGCACCGATTCACAGTTCCAAAGTGATGCTTTATTCCGAGAAGAAAAAAATCGCCAGTCGGGTAGGTTATACCTTTACCGAAGACGGTCGGAAAGTGCGGATACTGAAGAAAACTGGCGAAATTATTGATTAGTTTCCCATCAATTCTAGTTCCTGACCAAGCCCAGGAAAAGTAAGCAGAAAAACTATGAGCCAAAAACTAAAAACCACCTATCAAGAAACCATTGTTCCGAAACTGAAAGAACAATTTGGTTATACCAATATCCACCAAGTACCTAAAGTTATCAAAATTACCGTTAACCGCGGTCTTGGGGAAGCTTCACAAAACGCCAAAGCTTTGGAGTCTTCCAAGGAGGAACTGTCCACCATCACCGGACAACAACCGGTAGTGACTAGAGCTAAAAAAGCGATCGCTGGCTTTAAAATTCGCGAAGGAATGCCCGTGGGTGTCATGGTGACATTGCGCGGCGATCGAATGTACGCTTTTTTAGACCGTCTCATTAATCTGGCCTTACCACGCATTCGCGACTTTCGCGGTATCAGCGGTAACAGTTTTGATGGTCGTGGTAACTACAGTTTAGGCATTCGTGAACAGTTGATCTTCCCCGAAATTGAATACGACAAAATCGATCAAATTCGCGGGATGGACATCTCAATCATCACCACCGCTAAAAACGACGAAGAAGGACGCGCCCTCCTCAAAGAGATGGGAATGCCCTTTAGATAAATCAATCAAGAGAAAAGGAAAAAAATCAGGAAAAAGTGGCAAGGGAAAAGGGAGAAAGCGATTTTGTCAGAGAAATTACTGAATAAATCCTACCTACCTTCTCCTGACGACTGGCTCCTGACTCCTGACTCCCGCAATAACTGACCACTGATGTTGATCCCAATTTAGGAGAAAAACAGGTAATTCATGTCTGCTAACGATACCATCTCGGATATGCTGACCCGCATCCGTAACGCTTGCGCGGTTCGGCAGACCACTACTCAAATTCCCACCACGCGGATGACGCGCAGTATTGCTCAAGTTCTCAAGGACGAAGGCTTTATTGCTGACTTTGAGGAAGTGGGTGAGGGGATTAAATCTCAATTAGTTCTTTCCCTCAAATATAAAGGCAAAAACCGTCAACCGATCATTACTACCCTCACCAGAGTCAGTAAACCGGGCCTGCGAGTTTATTCCAACAGTAAAGACTTACCTCGCGTCCTCGGTGGCATTGGCATCGCCATTGTTTCTACCTCTAAAGGCATTATGACCGATCGCGAGGCCCGTAAACAAAACGTTGGCGGCGAAGTCCTTTGCTACATCTGGTAAACAAGGATAAGCTATCAGCCGTCAGCCTTTCCAAGTTTAAACCTGATAGCTGACCCACTGATAACTCTTCCCTGATAACTGATAACTGATAACTGATAACTGTTATGTCTCGTATTGGCAAACGCCCGATTCCTATTCCCAATAAAGTCACCGTCGATATCGATGGTGCTACCGTGACGGTGAAAGGACCCAAAGGAACTCTCCAGAGAACCCTACCCACCGCCGTCGCCATCAATAAAGATGGCGAAACTCTGCTCGTTACCCGTCAAGACGATTCCCGTACCGCCAGAGAACGCCACGGACTCTGTAGAACTCTAGTAGCCAACATGGTGGAAGGAGTCGCTACCGGCTTTCAAAAACGCCTCGATATCCAAGGGGTGGGCTACCGCGCCCAGGCGCAGGGTAGTAAATTAGTTCTTAACGTCGGTTACAGTAAACCCGTGGAGATGGAGATGCCCGATGGTGTTTCCGTCGCCGTAGAGAACAGCACCCAAGTTATCGTCAGTGGCATCGACAAAGAAGCCGTCGGTAACATTGCCGCTAAAATCCGCGAAGTTCGTCCCCCCGAACCTTATAAAGGAAAAGGGATTCGCTATCTTGGTGAAGTCGTCCGTCGCAAAGTTGGTAAAGCTGGCGGTAAAGGCGCTAAAGGCGGTAAAGGAGGTAAAAAATAAACCATGAAACTTAGTCGCAAAGAATCAGTCCGTCGTCGTCACCAGCGTGTGCGTCGCAAAATTAATGGCACTGCTGAACGGCCGCGTTTATCCGTATTTCGTTCTAATAACCACATCTACGCCCAAATTATCGACGACGTAGCCCAACATACCCTCGCGGCCGCTTCTACCCTAGAGGCCACCTTGCGCGGGGAATTAGAGTCCACCGCTACCCAAGAAGCCTCGGCTGCCGTGGGTAAACTGGTGGCCCAACGGGCCTTAGAAAGAGGCATCGAACAAGTGGTTTTTGATCGCGGTGGCAATCTCTATCACGGTCGCGTCAAAGCCTTAGCAGAAGCGGCTCGGTCAGCCGGCTTAAACTTCTAAAATATCCTTTCAACACTGATAAAACTATGGCAAAACGTCGCAAAGGCAACCGCGAAAAAGAAAAAGAAACCACTTGGCAAGAGCGGGTCATCCAGATCCGCCGGGTTAGTAAAGTGGTTAAGGGTGGTAAAAAACTCAGCTTCCGGGCTATCGTCGTGGTCGGTAATGAAAACGGCCAGGTGGGAGTGGGAGTTGGCAAAGCAGGGGATGTTATCGGGGCCGTCCGTAAAGGCGTGGCCGATGGCAAAAAACAACTAATTGAAGTCTCCTTAACTAAGGCTAGTTCTATCACTCACCTCACCCGGGGCGCTTCCGGTGGCGCTCAGGTACTTATGCGTCCGGCGGCTCCGGGGACTGGGGTTATTGCCGGGGGGGCTGTCCGTACCGTTTTAGAATTGGCTGGGGTAAAAAATATCCTCGCTAAACAACTCGGTAGCGATAACCCCCTCAATAACGCTAGAGCCGCTGTTAACGCCCTGGAAACCCTCCGCACTTTCTCGGAAGTGGCCAAGGATCGAGGCGTATCTGTAGAACATTTGTACACCTAAAGAAATCACCATGAAACTCCACGAAATCGCCCCCCAACCGGGGTCAACTAAACGTCGTCGTCGTGTGGGACGGGGTATCTCGGCCGGCCAGGGCGCTAGTTGCGGTCTGGGAATGCGCGGACAAAAATCTCGCTCCGGGACAGGGACTCGCCCCGGTTTTGAGGGGGGACAAATGCCCCTCTATCGCCGGGTGCCGAAATTAAAGCATTTTCCTTTGGTTAACCCCCGTCAATACACGATCGTTAATCTGAAAAAATTAGCTTCTTTACCCGCTAATACGGAAGTTACCCTAGAAAGTCTCCTAAAAGCTAACATTCTCACCAGTAACGACGGCCCTTTAAAAGTTTTGGGTGATGGTGAAATTACCGTTCCCCTCAAGGTGAAGGCCGCTGCTTTTAGCAATAGTGCTAAAGAGAAAATTACCGCCGCTCAAGGTACTTGGGAAGAAATTTAACGGAGACAGGAGACTCCGAGACAGGAGGCAGGAGACAGGAGGCAGGAGACAGGAGGCAGGAGGCAGGAGACAGGAGACAGGAGATTATTTTTATTTATCCTTCCCATCCCCCCACACCCTACACCCTACACCCAACACCCCCCACCCCCCCCCCCACACCCCCCCCCCCCCCCCCCCCCACCCCCCAACCCCCCCCCCACTTAATTAAACCCCCCAACTAAAATAATGGCAAAATGGTCAAATTTTTTTTAAAAAAAGGTGTTAAATTTA
>NZ_JAPZQM010000126.1:0-9683 GCF_027530565.1 Microcystis sp. LE19-10.1B
TTGGAGTGATCGGGGGTAAAATTCAGGTACTTTTTCCCTGAAAATTAGGTAACTGACTACCTCAAAATCGGTAAAACCCTACACCCTACACCCTACACCCCACACCCTGCCCCCACCAACAAACTTTTTCAGCAGACCCTACTTATGGATACATCAAGACTTAAAAAATTCGCTCAGTATGCCCGTCGTTATCTCAGAGAACAGATGACGACTAAGTTAGAAGTGGTCTTAGGTGAAAATAGCGCCGCAAGACGAGAAAATCCCAAAGCTATCAGCAAGTTAGCCGAAAAAATCGAAGTTTTAGGCAAAGAACAGCTTATTGAACAGGTTGCCTATACTTGGTTTAACCGTTTTTGTGCCTTGCGGTTTATGGATAGTAACCGCTATCACTCCATTAGGGTTGTGTCCGCTGCTGAGGGGCAGTTTCAGCCAGAAATCTTGGCTGAGGCGAAAACGGGACATATTGACGAGGAAATGCTCAATAAACAGGTCAGAAAGCAGATTTTTGATTTATTAAGCGGAACTGCACCGAGTTATGATGCTCAAGGGGAAGCCTATCGTTTATTAATTGTAGGAGTGTGTAATTATTATCATCAGTTGATGCCCTATTTATTTGAACGAATTGATGATTATACCGAGTTATTGATGCCCGATGATTTATTATCGGGTAATTCAATTTTAGCTTATACTCGTGAGGCAATGACTCCAGAAAATTGTGAGAGTGTGGAGGTGATTGGGTGGTTATATCAGTTTTATATCTCTGAGAAAAAAGACGAGGTTTTTGAGGGACTAAAAAATAATAAAAAAATCACTCCCCAGAATATTCCAGCGGCAACTCAGTTATTTACTCCTCATTGGATTGTCCGTTATTTAGTAGAAAATTCCCTGGGGCGTTTATGGATGTTAAACCGTCCTCAGTCTCGGTTAGTTGAGTCAATGTCCTATTATGTGGATAGTGGGAAGTGGGAAGTGGGAGATGGGTACTTAAAAATCAACTCGCCTGAAGATATAAAAATCTGTGATCCTGCTTGTGGTTCGGGACATATTTTAGTCTATGCTTTTGATTTACTTTATGCAATATATGAGGAAGAAGGTTATACAGCAAATGAGATTCCTAGCAAGATTTTAACCCATAATCTCTATGGCATAGAAATTGATGAACGGGCGGGAAGTTTGGCAGCATTTGCATTAACCATGAAAGCGAGGGAAAAGGAAAGACGATTTTTTCGTAAACCCATCCAGCCTAATATTTGTGTGTTGAAAAAAGTTGAGTTTTCTGAAAAAGATCTACAGCCTTATCTAGATTTTGTCGGGCGCGATTTGTTTACTGCGCCTTTATTAGAAACACTACATGAGTTTAAGGAGGCGGATAATTTTGGGGCGTTAATTCGTCCTACGGTGACGGATGTACAGGGGATGATAGGGTTATTAAATGAGCGCAATGTCGCTAGTCAGTTATTGTTATATAAAACCCACGAGAAGGTAATAGATGTGTTAAATATGGCGGATTTTTTAAGTCCTAAGTATCACCTTGTTGTGGCTAATCCCCCCTATATGGGTAACAAGGGGATGAATAATCGGTTAAAGGCTTTTTTACAGGATAATTATAGTGAGGTAAAATCGGATCTATTTTCTGCTTTTATGGCGCGTTGTTTAGAATTATGTAAAAATAACGGATTTACAGGATTTATGACTCCTTTTACTTGGATGTTTTTAAGTTCCTATGAAAAGTTAAGAAAACATATTTTAGACAATTGTACTTTAACGTCTTTAGTAAAACCCTCTTATACTGCTTTTTTCGATTCAGCTATTGTTGCTATTTGTGCTTTTACGATAAATAAACACCATAATGATAATTATAAAGGGGCATTTTTTGATCTTGATTATTTAGGAACTGCTGAAGAACAATCACCTAGATTTTTACAAAGAAAAAGAGAGAATCAATATTACCGCGCTTCTGCTAGTGATTTTAAGAAGATTCCAGGAAATGCGATCGCTTATTGGGTGAGTGATAGAGTCTTAGAAATTTTTGAAAAAGGAACCCCAATAGGAAAAATAGCCTTTCCTAGAAAAGGAAATACGACAACAGACAATAATAGATTTTTAAGATTTTGGGTTGAAGTTAATATAAATAATTGTGCAATTAATTATTTATCAGTTGATGAAGTAGTAAAGAATAATAAAAAATGGATTCCTTATAATAAAGGAGGAGGTTTCCGAAAATGGTATGGTTTTAACGAATATTTAATTAATTGGTTTAATAAAGGAGAAGAAATAAAAGCAATTCCACATTCAGTTATTGCTAATGAACAATTTTTTTTCAAACCCGGACTAACATGGTCTACTGTAACATCAAGTAATTTTAGTATTAGAAATTTTGGCTCAGGTTATATATTTGATAATGGGGGATGCTGCATATTTGGAGATAAAGAAACATTATTTTCTCTTTTAATTTTTATGAATTCAAAAGTTTTTACAAAGTTGTATTCAGAAATTAATCCAACCTTAAATTTTCAATCTGGTGATGTCGCAAAAGTTCCTTATATAAAACTTGACCATAGTTTAGATCAAGACAAAATTTTTAAATTAGTCAACATATCAAAACAAGACTGGAACTCATACGAAACCTCGTGGGATTTTACCACCCTTCCACTTTTGAGAGTGGGAAGTGAAAACCTAGAACAAAATACCCGCTTTCCACTTTCCACTTCCCTGAAAGAAACTTATCAAAACCTCCGCCAGAAATGGCAAGAAATGACCTTAGCAATGCAGAAACTAGAGGAGGAAAATAACAGTATATTTATCGAAGCTTATGGACTAGAAGACGAATTAACCCCCGAAGTTCTCTTAAAAGAAATCACCTTAACCTGTAACCCCCATTATCGTTATAAGAAAGAAGTGGGAAGTGAGAAGTGGGAAGTGGGAAATAAAGAGGAAAATACTATCCACTTTCCCATAGATGAAGACTTAGAAAAACGATTATTAGCAGATACTATCAAAGAATTTATCTCCTACTCAGTGGGTTGTATGTTTGGACGTTATTCTCTTGATAAAGAAGGCTTAATTTTAGCCAACCAAGGAGAAACCTTGCAAGACTACCTTAAACAGATTCCAAACCCCACCTTTCCCCCAACAGAAACCAACGTTATCCCCATCCTTGAGGGGGACTGGTTTAGTGATGATATAACCGAACAATTCCGGCAATTTCTGCGGCTCACATTTGGGGAGAAAAACTATCAACAAAACCTCAACTTTATCGAAGAAGCGATCGGAAAATCCCTAGAAAAGTACTTTCTCAAAGACTTTTATGATGACCACACTAAACGTTATAAAAAACGTCCCATATATTGGTTATTTAGTAGCCCAAAAGGAACATTTAACGCCCTAATTTATCTCCATCGTTATCGCCCTGATACCGTTAATATCGTCCTTAACAGCTATCTGCGGGAATTTCGGCTTAAACTAGAAGTAAAACTAGACACCTTCCAACAAATAGAAATTAGTACAAGTGCGACTAAAACCGAAAAAACCAAAGCCCTACGAGAAAGCGAACAAATCAAAAAAATGATCGGAGAATTAGAAACCTACGAACAAGAAACCCTCTATCCTTTAGCCATCGCCCAGAAGGAAATAGATCTTGATGATGGGGTAAAAGTCAACTATACTAAATTAGGTAAAGCCCTGAAAAATATAACAGGATTAGGTTAAAATAAACTCACTTCCCTTATTCCCGGAAATAAGATATATTAGGGATAAGGATGAGAAAATATTTATCATTCCTGATTTAAGTATATTTTGCTGCCCAGAACAGTTATGCCCGCCCGTGATTATTACCATGATATTGTCAAAAAAGCCCTTCAAAAAGATGGGTGGACAATTACTCATGATCCCTATCGTATCAGGCTGGCGAGAAGAAAAAACCTATTTGTTGATTTAGGAGCAGAACGTCTAATTGCCGCCGAAAAAGATTTAGAAAAAATTGCTATTGAAATTAAGAGTTTTCGCAGTGCGTCAGAAATGAAAGATTTAGAAGAAGCCGTCGGACAGTTTGTTTTATACGAACATTTATTAACTCGCTACGAACCCGAACGAAAGCTATATCTAGCCGTTCCTGAAGACGTGCGACAATCTATTTTTGAAGAAGAAGCAGGACAAGTTTTAATCGAAGATAAAATTATTCGTCTCTTTAGTTTTAATGTCAATCAAGCGGAGGTTGTGGTATGGATTACTTAACTAAAATTTATCTTAAAAAAGCCATTATTAAAGCTTTAGAAGATTATCGCAATTTTTTAGGTTCGGATCCTGAAAGTGAAATTGAATTAGTGATTGATGAAACTAGAGATCACTACCTTTTAATTGAAACTGGCTGGCATCGTAACCAAAGAATCTACGGCACTCTAATTCATCTGAATATTATTGATAATAAAATTTGGATTCAACAAGATGGAACAGAAGAAGGTATTGCTAACGAATTAGTCAATCTTGGCATTTCTCCTCAGCAAATTGTCCTCGCTTTTAAAACCATTGAACGCCGTAAAATTACCAGTTTTGCTATTTCTTAATCCTACTGTCACATCCAGCCTATTTTGGAGGTTAACCCCTTGAATCAGCAGATTAAACAAGCCTTAACTAAACTTTTTGAGCGTCACCGGATTGTTTTTTGGTATGACACCGAAAAAGAGTTACGCTCAGATTTCGAGAGATTAGAATTAGAAAACATTGAAAAAATAGAGATAAAAAATAACGAATTTGGACTAAAATACCGAGTTTTAAAAGAACAACCTCAACAAAAATTCCTCTTATACCATGAAGGCAAAGAACCAGAATATTTAGATAACTGGTTACTAGATGTGGAGTTAGCACAGGGAAAATTCAGCAGCGATCAAGTTTCTCTTTGGCTAAACGAATTAGAACTAAGTCCAGAATTTGCCGATGTACTTGCTCCTCATCGTGAATTTTTTCTGTCTAATAAACGCCGAGAATCCCTAAAACAATTACTTCAACCCCATGACACAAAAACCAATATTCGCCTAAAAATGTTGGCGGTTTGTACTGCCGCACCTCCCCGTTTAGATTCCATTTTAGAACAACTCTTAAAAGAATACGCCGAACAACAAGACGAAAAATTTAAACTCTGCGATCGCACTGGTTTAACTAAATTTCTTTGGCAACAAATGGAACAAGTTTATGGTTATCGTTCCTCAGAGTTAAGTATCAAAGACTTTGTCATACAACTCTTTAAATCCTGTTATAATTACGCCTTAGAAGGACAGGAAACACTAACACAAGATGCCCTGATTTTTTTCAACAGATGGAAAGATAGCCGTCAATTTGAAAAATCTTTTGAAAGCTTATCCGATCATTGTGCTAAAATGCTCAATATTAAGGAAAAACTAAACCAGCGACGTTATCAAGAACTTATCTCAATAGATTATTTTAGCTTAATTGACCTAAAAATAATTCATGATCTCATTCAATCGGTTAGTAATCGAACCATTGCGACTCATGAAGTTATTAATATTGTGCGTCAGCGTCAACAAGGATACTGGTATCGAAAATTTAAACATTTGTACGAAGTTGTTAACTATGCCTCACAGTTTATTCAAGTCTTAGATGAAGCTAACTTATCCATCGAATCCCTCAAAGATGGCTTAGAAAAATATTGTCAATCTTGGTTTAAAATTGATCAACTCTACCGTAAATTTACTTATCATCTGGTGGCGGCTGCTCAACCTACTCTGACAGAAAAACTTAGTCAAGAAATTGAAAACCGTTATGTAAATTCCTATCTTTTAAACCTTAATAGTTCTTGGCAAGTCTTTGTTGATAGTGTCACCCAATGGAACAAGATAGAATTCTCTTCACAAAGGTCATTTTTTAGCAAATGGGTAGAACCATTTTTGAAAAAAGATAAAAAAGTTTGTGTCATTATTTCCGATGCTCTCCGCTATGAAATCGGGGATGAGTTAGTCAGTTTAATTCGTCAAGAGGATCGTTATGAAGCCACCCTAGAAGCTGCTATCACTCTCTTACCCAGTTATACTGCACTGGGAATGGCTGCCCTTTTGCCTAATCAGACACTAGAAATAATTGATGATTCTGTTTATGTAGATCAACAAGACTCTCAAGGAACAGAAAATCGGCGTAAAATTATCCAAAAAGCCTTTCAAAAGATTCAAAAAAAAGCAACAGTTATTCAAGCCAAAGAATTATTAGAATTAAATCAGGATCGAAGTCGTTCCCTATTTCGAGATCACGATGTGGTTTATGTTTATCACAATCAAATTGATCAGATCGGAGATAAATTAGCAACAGAAAAACAAGTTTTTCAGGTGGTTGAAAACACCTTTTCTGACCTCGATAAGCTCATTAAAAAACTGACGGGAGCCAATGCCAGTAACCTATTGATTACGGCAGATCATGGGTTCATTTACCAACATAGTGATGTCGAGAATAGTGATTTTTCCACGGTGGAAGTCCCAGGGGATAAAATCATCAAAAAAAATAGGCGTTTTCTGATCGGTAAAGCACTAGAAGACTCCGATAGACTCAAAAAATTTAAAGCACAACAGATCGGTTTAACGGGAGAACTAGAAATCCAAATTCCCAAATCTATTAGTCGTTTACGAATCCAAGGATCGGGAAGTCGTTTTGTTCATGGTGGCGCAAGTTTACAGGAAATTATTATTCCCATTGTTAAAGTTAATAAAAAAAGACGAGGGGATCTTTCTACCGTGGAAGTGGAAATTATTCGTAACTCTACCTCAACCATTACATCAGGGCAACTAGCTGTTACTTTTTATCAACAAAAACCCGTCACCGATAAAGTTCAACCTCGTAGGCTAAAAGCTGGCATCTATACCCCCATAGGAGAGTTAATTTCTGATCTCCACGAACTGACTTTTGATTCCCCATCGGAAAATCCAAGAGAGCGAGAATTTCCAGTAAGATTTATCCTAACCAGTCAAGGGAATAATATCAATAATCAAGAAGTATTATTACGACTAGAAGAAAAACTGACCAATACTTCCCATTTCACAGAATATAAATCTGTTTCCTATCCCATCCGTCGTTCCTTTACCGGTGATTTTGATTTTTAAGTACCCACACCCCACACCCCACACCCCACGGGAGCATTTTTGGCGATTAATCCTGTTCCTCTAGCCATTTTTGCCAGAGATCTGGACGACGTTCCTTCGTGCGCTCCAGTTGTTGTTGATAGCGCCAATCAGCGATATCCTGATGATTACCCGATCGCAAAACCGGCGGCACTTGCCAACCGCGAAAGACCGGCGGCCGGGTATATTGGGGATAATCCAATATACCTGCCTCAAAACTCTCCAATTTCAACGATTCTGCCTTACCTACCGTCCCGGGTAACAACCGCGTCACCCCGTTAATAATCGCTAAAGCCGGGATTTCCCCACAAGTTAGGACAAAATCCCCTAAAGATACCTCTCTAGTCACCAAATGCTCACAAACCCGCTCATCTACCCCTTCATAATGGCCACAGATGAGAATTAACTGCTGATAACTACCGGCCCAAGTTTTCAGTAAAGCTTGATTGAGCGGTTCCCCCTGGGGAGTCATCAGCAGGATCTCCCGGGGTGGTAAAATTTCTAAAGACTCGATCGCCTCAAAAATTGGCTCTGGTTTTAATAACATTCCCACACCACCACCATAGGGTTCATCATCGACACGACGGTGTTTATCGTGGGCAAAATCCCGAAGATTGACCAAATTTACCCTAGCGATGTCGCGTTCGAGAGCTTTTGCCAACAACCCTGACTGCAGCGGTGAAGTAAAAAAATCGGGAAAGAGAGTGATAATGTCAAACTGCACGGGGAAAACTAAGGCCTAGACTGGGATAGTGTTTAATGTATCATTTTGTCACGGTTCGATCGGTTAAAATCTTGCTAATTTTGCGCTAGTCTATCTCAATAACATGATAGACTATGCTGTACTGTCTAGGGGTTTTTCTGGCTCTAGCTTGAGTGATCGAAGTCTAGCCTAGACTTAAAGTTAACTAACAGTCCGTCATTGCCAGTGGATCGAAGAAAATTGCTAAAATCGCCTCTACTATTGCTTGATGTCCCGAAAAATATTCCTAAACCGCATTTTTTTCCGTTAACTGTTCAGGGAAAATAACATCAAGATACCTGTCCATCTTCCCGAAAAACCTTCCATCCCTAAAAATGTCTATTCGTTCAGTGACATGATCATCGAGCTAGAAACCCAACATTCCCAAAATCCTACCCCCGTATCTCTCAAAACGGCGATTTTAGTCATTGGAGGTGCCGAGGATAAAGTCCACGGTAAAGAGATACTGCATACCTTTTGGAATCGCGCTGGGGGTAGCGAAGCAGTGATCGCTATTGTTCCCTCCGCTTCCAGAGAACCGGTTTTAATCGGCGATCGCTATCAGAAGATTTTCGAGGAAATGGGGGCAAAATACGTCAAAGTTATCGATATTCGCGATCGTGTGCAGGGAGAAGATGCCCAATTCCAAGCCTACATCGAAGAGTGTACAGGTGTATTTATGACCGGAGGCGACCAGCTGCGTTTATGCGGTTTGCTCTCCGATACCCCCCTGATGGAAAGAATCAGACAAAGAGTGCAACAGGGAGAACTAACCCTGGCCGGAACTAGCGCCGGGGCCGCCGTTATGGGTCATCACATGATTGCTGGGGGCAGCAGCGGGGAAGCACCCAATCGGGCCCTGGTGGATATGGCCATGGGATTAGGTCTCATTCCTGAAGTCATTGTCGATCAACACTTCCACAATCGCAATCGCATGGCCCGGTTAATGAGCGCTATCTCTGGTTATCCCGAACGTTTAGGAATTGGCATCGATGAGGATACCTGCGCTATGTTTGAACGAGATGGCATGATGACAGTAATCGGCTGCGGTACAGTGACGGTAATTGATGCTAGGGAAATGTCCCACACCAACCACCATCACGTCACCGCAAACGAACCCCTGAGTCTGCATAATCTGCGGGTACATATTCTTGCCTACGGTGATGGCTATCATCTCAAAAAACAGCAAGTGATCCCTAAATTGGCGTAAAAAAACTCCTGAAAAACTGTTCACGATGAACAGTTTACCCATCTCGGAAAACCAGACAATAAACAACGGCTTCTTTGTGCTTCTCAACAGCGAACACCAGCTATATCGTCACTAACCCCGCCCTAAAAGGGACGGGGCTTGCCTAAACCAATTTAGGCGACGCAAGTAGAGACTACCGCATCGAGACACAATCTGGCCTAGACCTCCGAATGCTTCCCTAGTTCGGATTCTCTCTAAGCTTTATTGGTAAAGCGTTGTTAGACAAGACATCTTGATTGTGTTGCGGTAAGGGACTTTAACTTTACTCTTAAGGATTATCTCCATGGCAAGAGTTCCTGTTATCTCAAAAGACGGAAAACCGTTGATGCCCACCAAACCCAGTCGGGCCAGACGGTGGATTAAGGAAGGAAAAGCTATCGGTAAATTCAACGACTTAGATATTTTCTATGTCCAGCTAACCGATGAACCTTCTGATAGTAAAACCCAACCGATTGCTATTGGTATTGACCCGGGGAAATTATTCTCTGGAATTGGTGTTCAATCCTCCCTTTTTACTCTTTGGAAGGCTCACTTAGAACTTCCTTTTAAACGAGTAAGAGAGCGCCTGGACAAT
>NZ_JAPZQM010000631.1:0-2395 GCF_027530565.1 Microcystis sp. LE19-10.1B
ACATTGAACCGAGAGATACGGCATCAGCGAAGGTAATTGAGAACCGAGGAAAAAATGCGGTCGGACTGACCGTGTTAGAAAACGCTCGCGGAGGCGATTTGACGGGGATCGACCGGTTAAACCAGGTCGATCTAGTTAAAAACCTATGAACCGAGAATCTCCCGCTACACCGCGCGAGCGGTTAGCGGGGGAGAGTCAAAATTAGAATGATTAAACCCCAACCATAACCCCGCCTCGATAGCCGATAACCGATCGCTAAACATGGATCCATCTTTCGCCCTTACCCTGCAAATTGTCATCACTGTGGTGGCGGGGATTACAGCCCAAGTCATTGCCGAATACCTGAAAGTTCCCAGTATTGTTTTCCTGCTCATTTTTGGGATTGCTTTAGGGTCCGATGGTTGGGAAATTTTACACCCCCAAAGTCTGGGAATTGGCTTAGAAGTCCTTGTTGCCCTCTCTGTGGCGATTATCCTATTTGAAGGCGGTTTAAGCTTAAGCGGACGGGAATTAGGGCGAGTTTCTGGCAGTTTACGCAATCTTGTCACCCTCGGTACTTCCATCACTCTCATCGGTGGCGGTATGGCGGCCCACTGGTTGGGGGAATTTCCCTGGCCGATCGCATTTCTTTACGCTTCTTTAGTGGTGGTAACTGGTCCGACGGTGATCGGTCCTTTGCTGAAGCAAGTAGCCGTAGATCGACGGGTGGCGACGCTTTTGGAAGGAGAAGGGGTATTAATCGACCCTGTGGGCGCAATTTTAGCCGTAGTGGTGCTAAATACGATTATTGATAGTCATTCCCGCCCCATGGAAATTATCACTGGTTTAACCCTGCGTTTAGGCATCGGGGCGGCGATCGGCATTGCTGGAGGCGGATTGTTAAGTTTTATTATAAAAACTTGCAATTTTTTGACTTTTGAGCTAAAGAATCTCGTGGTTTTAGCGGGAGTCTGGGGGTTATTTGGTTTATCGCAATTTAGCCGCAGTGAATCGGGGTTAATGGCGGTGGTAATGGCGGGAATTGTGCTAAAAGCGGCGGCTGTTCCCGATGAACGGTTATTAAGACGTTTTAAGGGTCAATTGACGACTCTTTGCGTGTCGGTACTGTTTATTTTACTAGCGGCGGATCTTTCGATCGCCAGTGTCATCGCTTTGGGTTGGGGCAGCGTCCTGACGGTGTTAGTCTTGATGCTGGTGGTGCGTCCCCTGAGTGTGGCCTTGTGTACCCTAAAAAGTGACCTAAATTGGCGACATAAGCTATTTATCGCTTGGGTTGCCCCTAGGGGAATCGTTTCGGCTTCTGTAGCTTCTTTATTTGCTATTTTACTCACCCGTGCCGGTATTAATGGCGGTGAAGCGATCAAAGCTTTAGTCTTTTTAACAATTTTAATGACCGTTTTTATTCAGGGATTAACGGCGCGGTGGGTGGCAAAAGGACTTAAAATCACTTCTTCTGCGGCAACAGGGGCAGTAATCGTCGGTTGTAATCCCCTAGGGCGCTTAATCGGTTCTTTATTCCAAGAACAAGGGGAAACCGTGGTTTTAATCGATACGGATGCCGCAGCCTGTCAGCAAGCAAAAGAAGAGGGTCTGACGGTGCTGCAGAGTAGCGCACTTGATACAAAAATACTGCAAGAAGCCGGCATCGAATCCATGGGGACTTTTCTGGTTTTGACTAACAATAGCGAGGTTAATCTGGTTTTAGCCCAAAGAGCCGGCGAGGAATTTCACCCTCCCCGGGTGTTGGCTGCCTTTGCGGGAACCGCCAACCCAGATAAAAATAAGGTTAATCAGGTTTTTCTCCCCAGTTTTTCGGTCAAGGAATGGAATCAGTATTTAGACGATAATCAGATTAAATTGGGTAAAACTATCTTTAAAGGCAATGATTTGAGCGAACAACAAACCAGATTAACTAAATTAATTGAAAATGGCGAACTGCTGCCCCTACTATTGCGTCGCGATAATTCCCTACAGGTAGTAACAGAAGGGGAAGAATGGCGCACCGGAGACGAATTAATCTATATTCTGCGCGATTTACGCCCACAACTGCTTAAACGTCTTTCCGGCACTGTCATAACTCGTTTATCTTTAGAAATCTTACCCGAAGTGGAAATTGTCGCCAGTAGATAAGTAATGGGACAAAATTAACTTCTTGGTTAGGATAGGAACTCTGGCAACAGTAAAGGGATGAGCAGAGATTCAGCTTAACTTAAGCAAGTAGTTATAATTAAATTGAAGATAGATTTTGCCTCAGATCCCCCCTTAGTCCCCCCTTGATAAGGGGGGTGCCGATCCCCCCTTAGTCCCCCCTTGATAAGGGGGGTGCCGATCCCCCCTTAGTCCCCCCTTGATAAGGGGGGTGCCGATCCCCCCTTAGTCCCCCCTTGATAAGGGG
>NZ_JAPZQM010000579.1:0-3367 GCF_027530565.1 Microcystis sp. LE19-10.1B
TCGAGAATTTGAAAATAAAGAAGAACTGGAAAAAGTAGTCAATCAGCTTTTAAATGAAGGGGGATTGATTATTAAATGGAGTAGAAAACTTAAAAATAAGGGTAATGCTGTCAATGTAACTTAAATGCGTAAAAGCTTAGCGCCATCAGGACGAACAAAAGCTAATGTCTTACCATCCGAACCAAAGTCAACAGATTCATGACCAAGATTTAATATTTGAATTGCTTGTTCTGTCTTTAAATCCCAGAGTTTGATAGTGCCGTCATCACCACCAGAAGCTAATGTATTACTGTCTGGACTAAAACTTATACTTTCGACCGAACCATAGTCCTCTTTTAGGAGGCGTATTTCTTTATCTTTTTCTACATTCCAAAGTTTGACAGTGCGGTCATCACCACCAGAAGCTAATGTATTACTGTCTGGACTAAAACTTATACTTTCGACCGAACCATAGTCCTCTTTTAGGAGGCGTATTTCTTTATCTTTTTCTACCTTCCAAAATTTGACAGTGCCGTCAGCACTACCAGAAGCTAATGTCTTACCGTCAGGACTAAAACTAACACTTTTGACTGAACTATCGTGACCTTTTAGGGTTCGGATTTCGTTTCCTGTCTTTACATCCCAGAGTTTGATAGTGTCGTCATCACTACCAGAAGCTAATGTCTTACCATCTGGACTAAAACTAACACTTTCGACAAAAGCATCGTAGTGACCTGGTAGGGTGAGGATTTCTTTTCCTGTCTTTACATCCCAGAGTTTGATAGTGCGGTCATTACTACCAGAAACCAATGTCTTACCGTCTGGACTAAAACTAACACTTTGGGCTAAACTATCATCACCTTTTAGGGTGCGGATTTTTTCTCCTGTCTCTACATCCCAGAGTTTGATTGTTTTGTCACCACTACCAGCAGCCAATATTTTACCGTCTAGACTAAAACTAACACTTTGGACTGAACTATCGTCACCTTTCAGGGTGCGGATTTCTTTTCCTGTCTCTACATTCCAGAGTTTGATAGTCGTGCCATCACTGCTAGAAGCCAATGTCTTGCTGTCAGGGCTGAAACTGATATCCTTATCATGCCCCATGCGGGCATCGACATACCCATCCCGCCCCATGTGGGTGCGGATTTCCTTGCCTGTCTCTACATTCCAGAGTTGGATAACTCTACCAGCAGAAACTAAAGTTTTGCTGTCTGGACTAAAACGTACACTATCAATTCCATCACTAGCAAAGTTATCAAGATTGAGAGTGTGGATTTCTTCTCCAGTTTCTACCTTCCAAAGTTTGATAGTGCCGTCAGAACTACTAGAAGCCAAAGTCTTACCATCTGGACTAAAGCTTAAGCTGGAGATTAGGTAACCATACCCCTTAAAGCTATTATATTCTCTTACGGTTACAAGAGATTTCTGTAAAGCCTCCATTACTTCGGCATTAATTGTACGTTGTTTTTGCAAAATTTTTCCTGCTTTGATCGCTTGTACAAAAGCTTCTAATCCTTTATTTTCATTCAATAGAGATAAAGAAAGCCTAGCAATAGATTCAGCCTGATTGTATTTCGCTTGTTGTGTTTGTTTCCAAGCCATCCAACCCAATCCCGTACTAATTACCACCGCCACCAAGGAACCCGCCGCAATCCCCCAAGCGGTTCTAATTTCCCGCCGCCTGCGGGCTGCTTCGGCTTGTTTTATCCGCTCTCGCTCTTGGAGACTCTGCCTGATAAAATCCTGTTCACTTTGGCTGATATCTTCTGGGCGTTTCTTCAATTGTTCTTCCGCCTCCGCCAACGCCGCCCCGCGCAACCATGAGCCTTCATCCCCCTGCGTCTTTTGCCATTGCCCCATCGCCCCCCGCAAACGCTCCTGCCAAGCGCGAAAAACCCTGTCTGTATCCATCCAGCCCCGCAATTCCCCCCAATTGCGAATCAGTGCTTCATGCACCACTTCCACCGTCTCCACCTGTGCCTCTTCACTGCGACTGGTGACAACTAAACGCGCATCCGCCAGTTGTTTCACCAGCGCCCAATTTACCGCCCCTAATTCCGCTTTTGTCGCCAGCCGCCGCGTATCTTCTGTGCCTTCCCCTGGGCGTACCAATTGGATGAAAATGCGCCGCACCTGTTCCCGTTGCGCCTCACTCAGCTTGTCATATTCTTCATTGGCATGGCGGGCCAAAGCACCCTGCACTTGGCCAATTTCTGTATATGCCAGATGGGTTAACTGTTGGCCCTGTCGCCGCTGCCACAATTCCGTTAAGGCAAACTCTAGTAATGGCAAATTCCCCGGCTCACTCTCCACATCATCGAGGATGCGCTCCACCAGTCCCGCTTCCAATATCACCCCCAATTTTTGCGCCGGTTTTTCAATAACTTCTGTGAGTTCTTCTCGGTTCATCGGCCCCAATTTCAAGTCAGTATTTTGTAAGACATCGGCAAAGGGACGATAGGAAAGAGCATTCCCCAAGAAATCCGCCCGCATAGTTAATACCAACACCATTCCTACCCTTTCAAAGGGGAATGTAGTTAATTTATCGAGAAAATTACGACGGATTGTTTCATCAGGACAGAGGGTATAAAGTTCCTCAAATTGGTCGGCAATTAGCAGTACCCGTTCACTGGGATAATTGTGTTGGATTTGGGCAAAAACATCAGCTAAAGGAATGTCGCCATCACGCAAATAATTTGCTAACTGACGCGCTTGGGCGAGGCGTTCTGTCTCATTTAAATTAGTTGTATAAAGGGGAACTAATGCCAAAGCTAGGGCATGAAAAGGGTCAGAACCGGGACGAAAATGGGTAAACTGCCAGTGACCTTCTTGTTGCAATTTAGGGACTAATCCCGCAAAAACTACCGAGGATTTGCCACTTCCCGACGCACCTAATAGGGGGATGAAATTACGGGTTTGGGTTGCCTGAAATAGGTTTGTGATAAAGCTTTTGCGCCCAAAAAAGTATTCTGCATCTCCTGGCCCAAAATGAAACAAGCCACGATAGGGACAGGGCAGATTATCATCGGCAACATCGGCAGAATCAGCAGGGGCTATTCTTGCTTCTTCTCGATAATAGTAATTGGTAATCGTGATGGTTGCATTGCCAGTCCCAGAGGTAGCAGCATATTGAGCTTCTGTAATATTTTGTTGAATTTCGCTTGGTTCTGACATATCAACCATCCTGATTAATTAAAATACAGTCTCAGTCATCCTTAGATGTGCCATGCTCGGTGATGCCGCTAATAAGTACCTAGGCAAAATTAATTACATACTCGCCTCCAAAATTGTCCAGCACTTTTTTAACGTAAGCGAGGAGGCTCTTTCGGTCTTTATAGGCGCTAAATTCAATCCATTCATATTTTAAAAATCTCCATAATATTTC
>NZ_JAPZQM010000423.1:0-2443 GCF_027530565.1 Microcystis sp. LE19-10.1B
GACTTCCACTACTAGCACATGATTCTCATTAGTTACTAACACATCAATTTCTAGGGTTTTACCGTCGAGACGTTTTCTGACTCTTTGACTAACTTGATGTACGGGAATCTGACGATTTAAAAATAAAGTCTCACAAGCTGGGGCTACCATATTTTCGACAAAACGACCCCATTTACCCCCAAGATTACCAATTTCTTGACTGAGTCTGGTAATTTGGCGATCAGTTGCTTGAAAGCGTCGCTCGGTTTCTTTTTGAGCTTCTACTAATTCGGCTAATAATCTCCAAACGTCATCGGCGGTGGTGGTCATAATTTTTCCTCTAAATTAACTTGACACTAACCCGATTATATCTTGTTTGAAGGATAGAGCCTGATGGCAGATAATGAAATAGTAGCGATTTTTTTTAATATGGCGGATCGCAATTGTAAGTCGAAATGGCTATCGATCATAGGAATTGGTGAAGATGGCTTAGAAGGGTTAAGTTCGGTGGGGCGAAGTCTGCTTTCTTTAGCATCAGTTATTGTCGGTGGTGAACGTCATCTGGCAATGTTACCCCCAGAGGATCGACGGCAAAAACTGCTCTGGACTTCTCCTATTCAAGACTCTGTGAACGAGATTATCCGCCTTCGTGGTCAATCCGTCTGTGTTTTGGCCAGTGGTGATCCCATGTGCTACGGGATTGGTGTCACCCTCACCCGTCAGATTCCCCTTGAGGAAATGACGATTATTCCCTCTCCTTCTGCCTTCAGTCTTGCCTGTAGTCGTTTGGGTTGGCCTCTGAGTGAAGTGGAAACTTTGAGTTTGTGCGGTCGCCCTCCGGCTTGGTTGAATGGGGTGCTTTATCCCGGCGCTAAACTGCTGGTACTGAGTGCCGATGCCCAGACTCCAGCGATCGCTGCTCGGCTGCTCCGGGAGGGAGGTTTTGGCGAAAGTTCCATCACGGTTTTAGAACATCTAGGGGGAACCCTAGAACGCCACATTCAAGGCATCGCCAACGATTGGCAATTTACAGAGCTGGCGGATTTAAATGTCATCGCCATTAGCTGCATCTCCTCCCATCCCACCACCCTGGCGCCGCGCCTTCCCGGACTGCCGGATTCTGCTTACCATCATGACGGCCAGTTGACAAAAAGAGAAGTTCGTGCTATCACTCTGAGTACATTGGCTCCCCTACCCGGACAATTGCTCTGGGATGTGGGGGCAGGTTGTGGTTCCATTGCCATTGAGTGGCTGCGGAGCGATCGCCGTTGCCAGGCTATTGCGATCGAACATCATCCCACCAGATTACAATACATTGCCGATAATGCCGCCGCCCTGGGAACGCCCCATCTGCAAATCGTCGCCGGAATCGCACCGAGCGCCCTAGAAGATTTACCGCAGCCGGACGCTATTTTTATTGGTGGCGGTATCACCACACCCCACCTATTGGAAACCTGTTGGTTAGCCCTGCGCCCCGGGGGTCGTCTTGTTGCCAATACTGTTACAATTGAAAGCGAATTAGTCCTCTTGCAATGGCATAGTAAATTAGGAGGGGAACTGCTGCGGATTGGCATTGAAAAAGCCGAACCGGTCGGTAAATTTTTAGGTTGGAAAGCAATGGCTCCCGTAACCCAGTGGACTGTTCTGAAACCGAGATTGTAAATCCTTGATTTTGTCCTTGCTCTCTCTTGCAAAAGTTGTCAATAGAACTTTTTGGGTATTCTTTTCCTCTCTAATTAGTTAGGTGTTAAAAATTGTCAGATCCCCCTTAATAAGGAGGGATCAAAGCCCCCCTTATCAAGGGGGGTTGGGGGGATCAAAGCCCCTTAATAAGGAGGGATCAAAGCCCCCCTTATCAAGGGGGGTTGGGGGGATCAAACTTCCAATTACTCCACAAACTCCCTCAAAATTACTCAAAACTTCTTGATTAGTAAAGCGGATTACTGTTAATCCATAACCTGATAAAATTTGGGTTCTTTCTAAGTCATAGTTCTGAGCATCTTCACTATTATGAATATCACCATCAATTTCAATCACTAATTTTAATTCGGGGCAATAAAAGTCAACAATAAATTGATCAATCGGTCTTTGACGATGAACTCTATATTTAAAATTTTTTAAGTATTCATACCAAAGTTTTCTTTCAGCTTTGGTCATGTTTTTACGGAGTTCTTTGGCTCGTTCTACGAGTTTGGGATTGTAGGGTAGATGATGATTGGTTAATTGCATAAGCTTACTTTCTGGTTAGTCATGTTACCGTACTTAGCCCCCCTTGATAAGGGGGGTTGGGGGGATCAAACTTAACGTGATTGCAGTTTTATTTATGGCTCTTCGGTTTGTGTTATGCAATGGAGGGGGGTTATAAGGGATGGAACCCTTATATAGAAAGGCATTTAGCGATTTTTGTCAATTGTTTTTTATCTAGAGCGAACTAATCAATTAAGTCTCTTGCCAGATAAGGATT
>NZ_JAPZQM010000406.1:0-1689 GCF_027530565.1 Microcystis sp. LE19-10.1B
TAAGTATAACACAGTTTACCTACAAATGGTAGAATTAAAATCGTGCTTCGCAGTTAATATCTTGGTCGGATTTCATCCCCCGCAAAGGTTGATGTCTTGTCGAAAAATTTAGCGGGGGCATTCATCCGACATTTTAGGTAACCGAATTAGCCCAACTCGACTGCGATTTTATCCTTCCCTCCCGCACTCACCATATCGACGGTTTGACATCCTCACAATCAGATTAGAATACGGATAAAAAATTTTGACTTTGCTGGTATCAGATGCGAGTTTTTCTGCCGATTCTCTGTTTATGTCTAGGAATAGGGGAATTTTTCCTCAATCCCCCCATTAGTCCGGGCAATTCCCTTCCCGCAACCACGGTAACTCGAACGGAAACCCGTTTGCTGCTGAATTTAAAAAAAAGACGGGTTTTTGTTTACCAAGGACAGAAAATAATCGCTTCTTACCCAGTGGCGATCGGTCGTCCGGGTTGGGAAACCCCAACGGGAGAATTTAGGGTGATTCAGATGGTGCGGGAACCAGTCTGGGAACATCCTTTCACCGGGCAACTGGTGCCATCGGGAAAAAACAACCCTTTAGGGGCGCGTTGGATCGGATTTTGGACCGATGGCGCCAATTTTATCGGTTTTCACGGTACACCGCAAGAAAATCTCATCGGCCGGGCCGTCTCCCACGGTTGCGTCAGGATGCGCGATCGAGATATAAAGGCTTTATTTGAAAAGGTAAAAATCGGCACTTCGGTGATAGTAATCGCTCAATAAGTAGTGTCTGCTGAAAAAGTTTCTTGGTGAGGTTAGGAGTCGGTCGTCAGTCCCGATGAAAAAATTTTCACCCCCACAGATGAAAGAGGTTTCCTTCCCTACACCCCACACCCCACACCCTACACCCTCTTTCAAGTCAGGCGTAATTTAGATAGTCAACAGTTTAAAATGAGAGAAACTAAGCCAAGAGGATAAGCGGTGAATATTATTGAACTAATCGGGATCGTGGCGGGAATATTAACCACTGTCTCTTTTTTACCCCAAGTGATTAAAACTTGGCGTTATCGTTCGGCTAAGGACTTGTCCCTAACTATGTTTATTTGCTTTTGTCTGGGGGTTTTTCTTTGGCTAATCTACGGGATTTATATGAGCAGTAAACCGATTATTGTCGCTAATTTTGTTACTTTTATCTTAGCGGGGACAATTCTCTATTTTAAGATTAAATATGATTAAAACAACTGACAATCCCTTGCCTCCCTATTTGCTCTCGTCATGACAATTCTACAATTTATCCCCACATCTAGCCACGGAGAGCGGATTTTTAGGTTAATTTATCTCAAATGTCGGGGTGAAGACCCTCAGTTTTACAGATGGGATGAAACCGTTCGGCTGAACTCACGGCCGAAGCCCCGACCAACCTAGAACAGCACTTCGACAAGCTCAGTGACACGAAGCACGATTAAAGGTCTAAAAGTACTATCGAACAATGTTTTTAGATTTATTCAGCCAACCCTATCTAGGGTCTGCTGAAAAAGTTTTTCCTGGGGGTAGGAGTCAGTAGCCGGTCGTCAGGAGTCGGTCGTTTCAGGCTTTGTTGCCCTTGTTTTTTGTACCAATCGATGTACCACAAGAAGGATAATGCAAGGTTTTTGAAAGTCCCAATCCTATTTTCGCAGCATGAACATCGGACTTTAACAGGTCAAAA
>NZ_JAPZQM010000360.1:0-12132 GCF_027530565.1 Microcystis sp. LE19-10.1B
TCCGCTTTTTTGAGATGGGGCATCCCTTGATAACGTCGTTCAAATTCCCATCGAGTTAATTTATCGCCGTTTTCTAGGGGAGGAATTGTTAAAGAAGCAGCTATTACTGGGGTAGTTGTCATAAGTTTTCTCTTTTCACCCGTCTTCTAGGTAAGTGTTTCTAATTAAATAGAAGATAGATTTTGCCCTTGATCCCCCCTGCCCCCCTTATTAAGGGGGGTGCCGATAGGCGGGGGGATCCCCCCTGCCCCCCTTGATAAGGGGGGTGTCTGACAATTTTTAACACCTACCTACTTAGTTAATCTTTGCCCGCTATCGGATCAGGCTTTTTTACTGATCTTCCATTATTATAACACCCATCGGTAGGGTGTGTTAAAGCATCTCAACACACCCACAAAAATTAATTGTAAGTCAGCAAATAATCGATAAGTTTAGCCAACCTTACTTGCCCAATTCCTGTCACTCCTCGCTGTATATCTTCTACAGAATCAAAGGGCTTTTCTGAACGTTTTTTCAGAAAATCATTAACAGATGCAGGTGGAATTCCCGCTTTTTTAAGTTGATTAGCATCACAGCTATTCAAAAGCTCTAAAATCGATTTAGAAGGAGGAGAAGGAGGAGGAGAAGCAGAAGGAGGAGGAGAAATAATAATTTTTTCTTCCAGTCTTTTGATTTCTTTTTGGTACTCCTCTCGGATTGCTTGTAACTGGGTTTCTAATCGTTTTTCAAGATTATTCACCCTCAATTCTAGAGGATTATCTGTTTTTTCGGGCGTGGTAATTAACCCAGGAGAAGGAGATAATAACTTCATTTGCTGTAAAGCGATATTCTCCGCTTCTTTATCAACCACAAAAGCGTTAATAGTTTCTAGGCTGCGTTCTTTTTCTTTAGCAATTAAACAGGCATAATACTCTAAATTTCCCTCAATAATCTGGAAGCGTTCAAAGCCAATTTTTTTGAGAATGACAGGACGCATTAAGCCCTTCATTGCTACAATAAGATTAGCTAAGTTGTGTAAATCTGTTTCTGGAAAATAAGAACGCTCTTTAGTAGCTACCACGTCCTGTAAATCAATTAGTAAAAAATCCCACATTTATTTAACTCCTATTTTAGCTAAAACTTCGATTGCTAAGGCTTCAAATTCTGCTGCTGATACTCCCGCATCGCCTTGATTTTCGGCATAATCCATTATAGATTGGGGAGCAGGAATTTCTAAATCTCCCACAGTAACGTATTGATTTATACAGCGAGATAAAGGCATTCTTTCCGAGATAGTCGATTCCATCAAAGGTAAACCATATTTGTCTGGAATCACTTGTTTTTGTCTGGGAAAATTAAATCTTAAGTATTGAGCATGGGTGGAAATTTTGGAAGGTAAAACGCCTAAAATTTTTAGGGGTTCTTTACCTAAATTTTCACGACTTTCGTTAATTGCTTCCTTGATAAAACTTTTTACACTATTTAAACCTTGATTAGAAAATGGTTTAAGATCTGATGGAATAATCAGATAGTCGGAAGCAATTAAACCAGCTTGAGCATAAAAATCTAAGGATGGCGGTGTGTCAATAATAACAAAGTCATAATCATCTCTAACTTTATCTAATTTTTTAGATAATCTTGTGTTAGAGGTTCCGTATCTGGTTAGGGTAGTTTGTTTTTCAATTAAGCTAATATGAGCGGGAATTACATCAATTTCTGGATGATTAAATCCCTGAGATTTTCTGACAACAGTTGGCACAAAAGTTATCTCTCCATCATTGAGCAAATGAAAGACATTTTTATCTTTTAAATCATCGTCATCATCGAATTGAAACTTAATTAAACCAACGGCAAAGGTACTATTAGCTTGAGCATCAATATCAATTAATAAAACTCGCTTGCCTTTTTTACTCAAGGCTGCCGCTAGATTGGTAGCGACGGTGGTTTTACCAACACCACCTTTATGATGATAAATTGCGATGGTTTTCATGGGATTTTTGTTGTTGATTGTTGGAGAATTAAGCGGTGGAATACCCAGGGATAAAGTTTCGTAGCCAATCAGAGATTTTAACTGTTCTAAGTGAGAGGCAATTTCTAACCCAGAACATCTAAAAACTAAATAAATTTTATCGGGTTTTCTTCGATAAAGTTGAATCTCATCACCATTGGTTAATAATCCCCACTGCACTTTAAAGTAGTTGAGATAATAACCTAAACGGTGACGATGATTGGTGAGCTTTTCTCTGGGGTTTTTAGCCTCGACAATTAGACAGTGAGAGGATAAAAACTGCCTTTTATTGATAGGTTTTTGAGCGGAAACAAGGAAATCTAAGCGTACTTTACCGAAGCTAACTTGTTGATACCAATGTTCGGCATTGTAGCCTAGTTTGGGGAGTAAATACTGGACAATTAATTTACTCTCCACTTCCCTTTCGTTATGACAATGGTGAGGGTTGAAAGTCACACATTTGAGGAAATACTTAAGAACAACTTATTGTTAGTTTAAATGATGACGGCCTTTCCCGTCAAGGTGAAGCACAGACTAAATCCTTACTTAATCAAGTATTTCAGCTGCAAGAACGAACCCCATCTATCCCAGAAAAGCTGTATATTGAGATGCACATCGGTAAATTTACGGATTTATTGCAGTAGGATGTTTATCTAGCACTTTTGGCAATGACAGAGAAAACCATCCTACCCACAGGTTAAATTAATGGAGCTGCATAATTTTCTCGGCTACTTTCTGGGAAATAAAAGGTAAAATTGAGCGATTTTGACTGTTATCTTTTCCCTCGGTAAATACCACCAAGAGATAGGGTGTATGATGGGGAATTTCAATATAGGCTGCATCGTGACGCACTTGACTTGTCCAACCAGCTTTTGACCAAATTTGACTATTTTCTGGTAATCCTTGTCCCAGAAATCCTAAGATTTGTGTATCATCTCCTTGACTTGTCCAATCAGCAGGATTAAGACTTCGTTTTAGTAAAGACATCATCATTTGGGAACGTTGGGAAGAAACAGCAATCCCCCCGACAATAGTATGAATTAAACGCGCCACTGCATTGCTAGTTAACATATTGCGATTCTCCATTAATTCCCCTAAAAAAGCGCGTTCACGTCCATAGGGACCATCAGACCAAGTTTTTTGATTAACGTTAATTGTCGCTAATTCTGGCCAATTTAGGGATTGAAAATAACGATTAACTATGTTGCGTTGTTGCTTCCAAGTTTCAAAGGGACCGGCGGCAATTTCTGGACCGCTAGTGGTTCCCGTCACCAGATCTACAACTAAACTGGTAGCATCATTACCAGAGTCAACAATCATGTCACGAATGGCGCGATTTAATTCGGTGTTTTCGGGAATCATTCCCCCTTCTAACCACTCATGAATTGCTACTAGATAAAATAATTTCACTAAACTAGCGGGATAGGTTCTTTCTTGTCCGCGATAGCTAAATCCGCGGGGGGAATATTTCCAGAATTCTTCGTGAGAAATTGCTCCCCCCGTGTTGACGATAACGGGAGGATCATATACTATCCAAGTTAGGGCAATTTGTTCTTGAGCTAATTGGGGAAATTCTCGCCAAGTTGTTTCTAAAATATCTGTACCGAACTGTTGGAGGTGGTCTTCAGTATGAAAAAAGTTCATAGGTGTGCTGCAAAGTCAAGAGTTAGAAGGTGGATAAATTCTTGAGTCGGCAATTCTCATTTTACGGTAAAATTTACCGATAATTAATTATTTGATCGCTTCTGAGTTTAATGTTTATATCTACCGATGAGGTTCATCTCTATTTTATCAGTCTCGATCCCTCTGGGGATAGACTAGAAAAACTGGCTTCTTTGCTCTCGGAAGATGAAATAATTAGAGCTAATCGTTACCATTTTCCCCAACACAAGCGGCGTTTTTTGGTGGCGAGGGGTTGTTTACGGGAGATTTTAGGGTCATATTTGGCGATAAGTCCCGAAAAAATCGAGTTTATCTACAGCGAACGGGGAAAACCGAGTATTAACTACCAATTGCAGTTTAATCTCTCCCATTCCGAAGATATGGCCATCTGTGGCTTGACTTTAACCGCTCGCATCGGGGTAGATTTAGAGAAAATGCGCGAGGTGAAAGATTTAGATAGCTTGACAAAAAGGTTTTTTTGTGCTAGGGAACACGAGCTTGTTGAAAAGTCCGCAGAGAAGGAAAAGCTATTTTTTCAGTTATGGACGGCAAAAGAGGCTTATTTAAAGGCACTGGGAACGGGAATTAGCGGAGGACTCGATCGAGTGGAAGTGGGCCTCAATCCCTTAAAATTAGACAATGTGGCGGGGGAATGGCAATTATGGACAGCGGCAATCGGCGATAATTATCGAGCGACGGTGGTTATCGAAGGTAGCGATCGAGTGATTAAAACCTTTGGCCTTTCTGATCTATGATTAATTGGGGAGTTAATTGCCTTGAGAAATTCAGTAATTATTCCTAGCTATCTCAAGAAAAGCTTGTCCTTAATTATTACTTAACCTTGTTTTCTCTATGCGAATTGCTCTTTTTACAGAAACTTTCTTACCGAAAATCGATGGCATTGTCACCCGTCTTAAACATACCGTGGAACACCTACAAAGATTAGGTCATCAGGTATTAGTTTTCTCTCCCGATGGCGGTTTAAAGGAGTACAAAGGTGCTAAAATTCATGGAGTTACAGGGATTCCCTTACCCCTATATCCGGAATTAAAAATGGCTTTCCCCCGGCCTTCCGTCGGTCAAGCTTTAGAGAGGTTTAAACCTGATATTATTCATGTGGTTAACCCGGCTGTTTTAGGGGTGGGAGGCATTTATTTTGCCAAAACTATGAACATTCCCCTCGTCGCTTCCTATCATACCCATCTCCCCCAATACCTACAACACTATGGATTAGGTTCCCTAGAAGGATTACTCTGGGAATTATTAAAACTGGCCCACAATCAAGCAAGTTTAAATCTCTGCACTTCCACTGCTATGGTGCAAGAATTATCTAGTCGTGGCATTGAAAAGGTAGAGCTTTGGCAAAGGGGAGTCGATACGGAATTATTTCAACCTCATTTAAAATCCCCGGCCATGAGACTGAAATTATCCCAAAATAACCCCGATAGTCCTCTCTTATTATACGTTGGTCGAGTGTCGGCCGAAAAAGAAATTGATCGCATTAAACCAGTCTTAGAAGCGATTCCCGAAGCAAGATTTGCCATTGTGGGAGATGGTCCCCATCGGGAAGCTTTAACAAGTCATTTTGCCGACACAAATACCCATTTTGTCGGTTATTTACAGGGGTTAGAATTAGCCTCCGCTTTTGCTTCCGCAGATGCTTTTCTTTTTCCCTCACGCACAGAAACCCTCGGTTTGGTACTCTTAGAATCTATGGCTGCCGGTTGTCCAGTGGTGGCGGCAAATTCGGGGGGAATTCCCGATATTGTCACCGATGGAGTTAATGGTCATCTCTTCGATCCTAGGGATGAAAAGGGTTTAATTAGTGCCACCCAAAGATTACTAACCGCCAAGGCAGAAAGAGAGGAATTACGACGAAATGCGCGCCTAGAAGCGGAAAAATGGGCATGGCAAGCGGCCACCAAACAATTATTAAATTACTATCACCGGGTTTTGAATAATAATTCTGTGGCTTTTGCCGCTTAATTGTTGTCAAAATGCTCGAATTTAATTGCAAAAACCTTAACCTATTGTAACTTCTATGGCCAGCGCACCCAGTACCACCTTAGATAAGTCCACCCAAGGGGTCAAAAAGACTTATCCCAACTATAAAGTTATTGTTCTCAACGATGACTTTAACACCTTCGATCATGTGGCCAATTGTTTAATTAAATATATCCCGGATATGACTACCGATCGAGCTTGGGAATTAACTAATCAAGTTCACTACCAAGGACAAGCAATTGTCTGGACAGGTCCCCAAGAACAAGCGGAACTTTATCACCAACAATTGCGACGGGAAGGATTAACTATGGCTCCTCTAGAGGCCGCATAATTATGAATAATGGTCGTTTAGTTTGGAATCATTCTACTCATATTCCGGGGTTGATTGCGGTATTAGAAAAGTTAATTACCTATCAAGGAATCACCACTGTCACCCCGGGGGTACTTTCTCGCTCAAAAGGTCATTGTCCGCGGTTACAATTGCGGATATCAGTACCAATTCGTGGTGGTTTTAAGGTGATTGCGAGGACAGGAAAAAGTGTGCAGGAAGTCTTTGTTATCACCGATTTAAACCAAGAGGATTTAGAAATGGCTATCCAAGCTTGTTTAGGAAAATAACTGTCGTGGGTGCGTTGTTGAAAGGCTGCTGGTTACTAATTATTTTTTTTCTGTTTTTCTGTTTACATTCTCTCCCTAGTTTGGCAGTAGTGGATAGAGTTCCCTTAACAGTAACTTTATTGCAGGAACGTTTAAGCGCACCCGTCCTTAAAGAAGGGATGACTACCATCGATTTAGCCAATTTAGTTATCGATATCCGCGATGAAAATAAAGAACTACAAGAACAATTTTATCAACAGATTCAAGGTCAAATTAATCGCGCTAAACAACCCCTAGGTTTAGATTTTAGTAATTCCTTAATTCAAGGCAATTTTATCGCTTCCCGTCTGGGTTTACCGACTCCTTTAACAAAAGTAGCTCTCGCTACTTTATTATCACCCACGGAAGAACAGTTATTACAACAGGACGAAAATTTTTTATTCGATAGCGATGAACCGGTTTTTAATGTCACAGTATTTCGTGGACCGGTGAAGTTGCAGGGAACCGTATTTATGGGAGAAGTGGACTTTTCTAAGACTTTTTTTCTGCAAATTGTCGAAGCAATGGCAGCAAAATTTAGTCGTGAAAGTAATTGGTTAGAATCGCGGTTTGCTAGGGTGGCGAAATTTAGCAAAGCCACTTTTATGGGAGATGTAAATTTTAGTCAAAGTCAATTTTTAAATAAAGCTATCTTTCGCATCGCACATTTTAAAAGTATTACTAACTTCCATGGCAGTCATTTTACTGCCGAAGCTTATTTTGATCAAACTAAATACGATAAACCCGCATATTTTACCCGTACTTTCTGGGAAAAAGAAGCCAATTTTTCCCAAAGTCAATGGCGAGATCGTCCGCTATTTTCTAAGAGTAGATTTTTAAGCTTATTAACCTTTAGAAATGCAACTTTTGAAAAATCAGGCGCTTTCCGGTCTAGTTATTTTAATAGTGTGGTTAGTTTTCAAGATGTGAAACTTTTAGATCAGGTAGATTTTAGTAATTCCACTTTTACTAAAAATAGTTATTTGAGTGTATCAGGATTAGCTTTTGATTCCGATAAAGCGAAAATACTAGGAGATAGAGGAGTAATTGGTCAAGTAATTTATTTACCAACCCTAGCAGGAAATGAAACAGTTTTAAGAAATTTAGTTCGTAATTTTCGCTCCCTAGAACAAATTGCCGATGCTAATCAAATTGAATACAAAACCGAAAAATTGCGAGTTCAACAGTTAAAACAAAAGCTAAATAATATCTCAATTATTCGCCTAATTAACCTCACTTGGTTAGCTGATTTTCTGCATACTTCTTTCCTTGCTTTACTATTACTCTTAAGTCAAGATGGTACAAATTTTAGTTTAGTTTTCGGTACAGGAATCATAATTTTTGCCTATTTTGGCTGTTTATTTTGGTTAATTGATCGCGTGCGTCGTCTCACTCCTAAACCAGTAATTCCTAGTCGTTATGAAATCTTTTGTATGGTGACTAGCTATATTATTCTCACCCTTTCAGGTGTGTTTAATATCCTGCAATCTGCCAGTCGTCCTCTCCTAACTTTAACAGCTATTGCCCTAATTCTTGTCCCCTTACCCTTAATTTTAGTTATCGAACTTTATCGTCGGGGACGCTATCACGATTTAATGGATAGTTCCTATTTTCTGCAAGATGGTAGTATGCGACAATTACGCTTATTAATCACCCGTTTACCCGTGGTTCCCGAATTTCCCCTCTTTCGCGATCGTTATACTCCTATTTCTTGGCAAAAGCGTTGGAATTGGTTAAATTATTACGATTTAAGTCTCAATAATTTGCTAAAATTAGGCTTTAATGATTGGCGAGTTCGCGATCGAGAATTACCCGCTATCATTTCTTTTTTAGTTTGGTATCAATGGGGTATCGGCATCTTTTATATCACTCTCCTTATCTGGACTCTCTCGCGCACGATTCCGGGGTTAAATCTCTTGATTTATTTAAAATAAACTGTAAAAATTTAAATACAGCAGTTATCTTTTCGTTTTGGGTAGCCGGTCGCCGGTCGTCAATACCAAGCTTATTAACTAGAAGATGCGGGTGTTTGGAGGGTGTGGCTGTACTTGAGAAGATTTGCGGGAAGGGAGGTAAAATTCAATGAGGGGGGTGATATTATCTCTCTCAACTGGTTCAACAAGGGAGGATAGCGATATGAAACCGATTCGACTTCAAGTCTGGAAAGTAATGGCTGTCACCCTGTTGAGTCTTTTATCCCCTCTAACATTGAGCCAAAAAGGGTTAGCACTCAATTGCAACAGTGAAGAGGTCAAGTTTTTGATTGAAGAGAAACTGAAAATCAGGCTAAATCAGAAAAAGCCTGTCAATCAAGAGGTAAAAAATGACCAATTAGAGACAATTAAGCAGTGGGGGGAATTTCTGTATCCAGAATTAAAGCAAGAAGATGTCATGTGTGCTTTAATTAATGTCCTCAATGATAAACGGCTGCCCCCAGAATTACGCAGTCAATCTGCTGACGTACTAGGTGGTGTTGGCACAGAAGCTGAACCTGCTAAACCCTACCTATTGATTGCTTTCGAGGATGAAAACCCGCAAGTGCGCCGCAGTGCGATCGAAGCTGTCAGAAAAATTAATGCTAATGGAACTGTTGACTATCTTATTAAAGCTCTAGATGATCAGGATAGCGATGTAAAAAGAGCAGCAGCAGGAGCATTAGGAAGTATAATAAACAAAGAAGAATCACAAAAAGCTGTTCCTCAACTTATTAAACTGCTCGAAACAGATCCCAATGGATTTGTCCGTCAAGGTGCTGCTGAAGTATTAGCAGGAATTACCTCAACAGACACAAGTGTTAAAACTGCCCTGAATACATCTGTCAAGAATGATTCAGCTTGGTTTGTTCGCAAGAAAGTTATAGAAACATTAGATGCAAAATCCAATATAAAAGTTATTGACATAGACAACTTAATTCCTCTCTTGAAGGACAAAAATTATACTTTGCGAACCCAAACTTTCGCTCTTTTGATTAAAATGGGTAATAAAGCTGAAAAAGCATTACCTGAATTAATTGATATTGTAAAAAATGAACCCAATGATACAGCTCGTCAAGTGGCAGTTCAAGCAATTCATAGTATTGGCAAGAGAGATGAAGAAGCTGTAAAAGTGTTAATTAAATTGCTGCAAACTGACTCCGATCAGACAGTGCGAAATAATGCTGTTGAAGCTTTAAGTAAAATCGATCCCTATACCTCTAGTAGCCGACAAGAATTAATCAAGTTTCTAGAAGATAAAAATGAAGATTTGCGAGTGAGTTCATCTGTTGGATTGAGTAATATTGCAACTTCCTTACAGGATCAATATCAGCGTCAGAAAGAGACAGACGGATTATCTCAAGCGATCACGGATTTAGAGAATGCTAAAAAAGCAATGGAATCAGCTTATCAATCAGAATGGCAAGACAAAGAAAAAAAAGAAAAATTCGTGCAACAACAAGATATTCTTGCTCGAAGACTAGATTTTCTTAAAGAACGACAAAATAAGGTATCTCAACAGTGGCTGATAAGTATTATTACTCATCCTTATATTAAAATTTTTGGTAGCTTATTTCTCACCAATCTGCTAGTTTTTTGGCTCTCTCCTCTCTGGTTACTTAAGATTGATGAACAAATCTGGAAACCTGCTTTTGAAGCTCACCCTGTAGCGAAGGCAATTGCATCAATTCTGAGTTTCTTCCCACTTTTAAAATATCATCCAAGAGTTTTAGATCGATGGGTAGAAAGATACTTTAAAGAAGTGAAACAAGACTTCCTTCATAAACCTACCGTCCAGCATCATACAATTTATGTCCCCCTTCCTGTCCAGACTGATTCTGGTGATAATCTGACAACGATTGAACAACTCACCAGTCAAGATTTAAAAGAATCTTTCCCAAGACATCTGCTTATCTGGGGAGAAAGTGGAGTTGGAAAAACCAGTATAGCCTATCAAATTGCTCAATGGGCAATGTCAGATAATAAAGAAGAGCGTCTCTGTAAACATCGGATGTTACCGGTGCTGATTGAAGAAAATATAGAGATTGATAATTCGGGAGGGGAAAAACCTTTTTTAGCCGCTATTCGAGGTCAACTAGAAGCAGCAATTACAGAAGAAAGTGTTTCTCCAGAACTCCTTAAACATCTGCTGATGAAGCAGCGAATATTGGTCATTGTAGATCATTTGTCAGAAATGAGTGAAACTACACGCAAATTAATTCGTCCTGGACAGCCAGATTTTCCAGTTCATACTTTAGTGGTCACCTCCCGGCAAGAAGAATCCTTGGGTAGTGTTTTGACGATCCAACCTTGTCAACTTACAGGAAGTCAAATTTCTACTTTTTTAGAAACCTATTTAGTTAAGAAAGGGGTGCGGCAACTCTTTACTGACAAGGAGTTATATAAAGATTGTGCTAAGTTATCCGAAATTGTCGGTCAAAAAAGGATTACACCTATGTTCGTAAAATTATATGCCGAACAGTTAATTGAAAAGAAAGTCAAAGTGGCGCAAGAATTAACTTTGCCGAATAATATTCCAGAATTAATGCTCAAATACCTCGATGAACTCAACCGAGAAATTAAAGAAGAAAACAGATCAGGTGATCGCATTGTCGATCAAGATGCCAAGTCTCTAGCTTGGGCTTGCCTGAAGAATAGCTATCAACCCTCAGAAATTATGCGTTCGGAGGCACTGGTTACTTTGGGAGGTAATGATGCTGAAGAACGACTAGAATATTTAGAAGAAAAGCTACACCTCATTCAAACGAACCAAACTTCTAAGGATAAAATTCATTTCATTCTTGAACCTCTGGCAGAATATCTAGCAGCTTGGCATTTAGTTGATCTTTATGCAAAAGATCAAAAACAAGAAGAGTGGCAAAAGTTTCTCGAACAACTTGATAGCGTACCTAAAGCTTTTGTGATAGCAGTAAGGGATTGTTGTGAGGCTAGAGCGGAAAAAGTTCACCTCCCACAATTTGTAGTCGAAAAACTCAACCAAGTTAATGGTAAGTCACTTTCAAATTGACAGCCCGATTAATAATCTTGGTGTTAATCGAGATAACTGACTTTTTCACGACTACTTGTAGTGGCTTGCAAACAGTAAATTTTGAACCAGAATTAACTACAACTATGCGTAAGGAAAAGGTTGATTTTTTATCACGAAAGCTCGACCCCCTGAGCCTGTTGCAGCTGTTCCCAAGCATCCTCCCCCACCTCACGCACATATTCCTTTGCCTTTGCTAAGTATTCCTCCCGTCCGTATAGTTTGGGGATGGTTTCGCGCATCCGAAATACGCGAGCGCTCTGGCTGAGGATGTAGGTAACTTGCTGACTATCTTCTCCCAACAGCGACAAACTGGGAGGAGTTAAAATGATGGTTGCGTCTCTTGTGGCGGTGGTTTTCGGGTTGGTGGCGCAAATCAGGCCATGATAAACTAGAATACAAGAGCTATTCTAAATCAATAAGAATATGCACATCATCAGCCGTAAAAAACTGCGGCGATTTTCCGGAAAACACGCCGATGCTGCCAATGCCATTAATACTTGGTATAAAATTGCTAGTAAAGCAGAGTGGAAAAACCTAGCTGAAGTTCAAGCTGTGTATTCTCAAGCGGAAGCTGTTGGTAATTTCACGGTCTTTAATATCAAAGGTAATCGCTATCGTCTAATTGTAGATATCGTTTACAAAGATCAAATAATTTACATCAAGTACATTTTGACTCACGCGGAGTATGACAAAGATGAGTGGAAAAATGACCCTTACTTTAAACCGTGATACCTACGGAAGGTTACTAGCCGAGTATCTACCAAAAGTAATAGAAAACGATGCAGAAAACGAACAGGCTATTAACCTAGCTGAGGCCTTAT
>NZ_JAPZQM010000039.1:0-5967 GCF_027530565.1 Microcystis sp. LE19-10.1B
CAAAAGTGTTTGACAGGTTTCGGATTGATGTGCATAATCTCGTTTCTCTGCTGCACGACAAGCAGCGCGAAACGAAGCAAGCAAGCGGTTCTTCAGGGTCTTAGGTAGTAAATAAGGCAGTACGAAGAACAGCGATTGTAGCGGAAATTTCGAAGCGATCTTTAACAAGTTAACAGCCGATAAGTGTGGGCACTGACCAGATAGGTTTAAGGTTTGTTCTTTTCTCAAAAAGAATGACTTTGAATCACGATTCAGAGTTAGTGCTCACGGAATAAAGTAAGTGAATGTAAAGGTCGTCAAGGCCGATACAAACATCTACTCCGTCGAGTTTAGTAAATTTTGCAGAGATTAAACTGAAGAGTTTGATCCTGGCTCAGATTGAACGCTGGCGGCATGCCTTACACATGCAAGTCGAACGGTAACAGGTCTTCGGATGCTGACGAGTGGCGAACGGGTGAGTAATACATCGGAACGTGCCCAGTAATGGGGGATAGCTCGGCGAAAGCCGGATTAATACCGCATACGCCCTGAGGGGGAAAGTGGGGGACCGCAAGGCCTCACGTTATTGGAGCGGCCGATGGCTGATTAGCTAGTTGGTAGGGTAAAGGCCTACCAAGGCGACGATCAGTAGCTGGTCTGAGAGGACGATCAGCCACACTGGGACTGAGACACGGCCCAGACTCCTACGGGAGGCAGCAGTGGGGAATTTTGGACAATGGGGGAAACCCTGATCCAGCAATGCCGCGTGTGCGAAGAAGGCCTTCGGGTTGTAAAGCACTTTTGTCAGGGAAGAAATCCTTTGGGCTAATACCCTAGGGGGATGACGGTACCTGAAGAATAAGCACCGGCTAACTACGTGCCAGCAGCCGCGGTAATACGTAGGGTGCGAGCGTTAATCGGAATTACTGGGCGTAAAGCGTGCGCAGGCGGTTGTGTAAGACAGGTGTGAAATCCCCGGGCTTAACCTGGGAATTGCATTTGTGACTGCACGACTAGAGTGTGTCAGAGGGGGGTGGAATTCCACGTGTAGCAGTGAAATGCGTAGATATGTGGAGGAACACCAATGGCGAAGGCAGCCCCCTGGGATAACACTGACGCTCATGCACGAAAGCGTGGGGAGCAAACAGGATTAGATACCCTGGTAGTCCACGCCCTAAACGATGTCAACTAGTTGTTGGGGATTTACTTCCTTGGTAACGTAGCTAACGCGTGAAGTTGACCGCCTGGGGAGTACGGCCGCAAGGTTAAAACTCAAAGGAATTGACGGGGACCCGCACAAGCGGTGGATGATGTGGATTAATTCGATGCAACGCGAAAAACCTTACCTACCCTTGACATGGCAGGAACTTTCCAGAGATGGATTGGTGCTCGAAAGAGAACCTGCACACAGGTGCTGCATGGCTGTCGTCAGCTCGTGTCGTGAGATGTTGGGTTAAGTCCCGCAACGAGCGCAACCCTTGTCATTAGTTGCTACGAAAGGGCACTCTAATGAGACTGCCGGTGACAAACCGGAGGAAGGTGGGGATGACGTCAAGTCCTCATGGCCCTTATGGGTAGGGCTTCACACGTCATACAATGGTCGGTACAGAGGGTTGCCAAGCCGCGAGGTGGAGCCAATCCCAGAAAACCGATCGTAGTCCGGATCGCAGTCTGCAACTCGACTGCGTGAAGTCGGAATCGCTAGTAATCGCGGATCAGAATGCCGCGGTGAATACGTTCCCGGGTCTTGTACACACCGCCCGTCACACCATGGGAGTGGGTTCTACCAGAAGTGGCTAGTCTAACCGCAAGGAGGACGGTCACCACGGTAGGATTCATGACTGGGGTGAAGTCGTAACAAGGTAGCCGTATCGGAAGGTGCGGCTGGATCACCTCCTTTCTAGAGAAAGAGAAGTAGATCAAGTCTTGAATGTGTCTGGTACTAGTGCTCACACTTATCGGTTTGTTTAAATATTAGATACAAGCAGCAAATGAGAGGGCCTTCAGTCGATGTGGTTAACGTTGACTAGAGGTCAGGGCCCTGGGGTTGAAAAGTTTTTAGGGTCTGTAGCTCAGTTGGTTAGAGCACCGTCTTGATAAGGCGGGGGTCGATGGTTCGAGCCCATCCAGACCCACCATTGATTTCAAATGGTAGTTAGAAAATACCTGGGGGTGTAGCTCAGCTGGGAGAGCACCTGCTTTGCAAGCAGGGGGTCATCGGTTCGATCCCGTTCACCTCCACCAATCTTTTGCTCTCAATGAAAGTTGAGTTTGTATCGAGTGTTTAAGTAAAGCGTCTTTAAGTAGATTGGCTGTTAATAAGTTGGCAAGTAAGCAATGCGCACAATGTTGCATTGCCCTTGCGGTCAAATGAATGAGCATATTGAATGTTTATTCATTTGGCTGTAAGAGTCGCCAAGCCCCTAGGGTTTGGACTTGTTCTTTAACAATTTGGAAATGATGAGATATCGAGATAGATACTCCTTTTAATTAAGGTGTGCATATTTTGATTGATGCGATTGCATCATCGTTCTTCTCAAGAAGTTGATGTGCGTTGTTACTAATGCATATCGGCGCTTGAATCTTAGAATACACACAAACTACTTTGCTTTTTATGGTGATTACAGTGTTGTTGAGAGTGAATAACTTGAAGCAGGACTTAACGCTATAGAGCCAAGCGAATAAGTGCACATGGTGGATGCCTTGGCAGTCATAGGCGATGAAGGACGTGGTAGCCTGCGAAAAGCTACGGGGAGCTGGCAAATAAGCTTTGATCCGTAGATGTCCGAATGGGGAAACCCACCCTTTTAGGGGTATCGCACAGTGAATACATAGCTGTGCGAGGCGAACCTGGAGAACTGAAACATCTAAGTACCCAGAGGAAAAGAAATCAACCGAGATTCCGAGAGTAGTGGCGAGCGAAATTGGATGAGCCTGTACGATTTAGCATCAGAGTTAACAAAACGGTCTTGAAAGTCCGGCCATAGAAGGTGATAGCCCTGTATGTGAAAACTCAGTTGTGGAACTAAGCGTACGACAAGTAGGGCGGGGCACGAGAAACCCTGTCTGAATATGGGGGGACCATCCTCCAAGGCTAAATACTCATGACTGACCGATAGTGAACTAGTACCGTGAGGGAAAGGCGAAAAGAACCCCGGGAGGGGAGTGAAATAGATCCTGAAACCGTGTGCATACAAACAGTCGGAGCGGACTTGTTCCGTGACGGCGTACCTTTTGTATAATGGGTCAGCGACTTACATTCAGTGGCAAGCTTAACCGAGTAGGGAAGGCGTAGCGAAAGCGAGTCCGAATAGGGCGTCTAGTCGCTGGGTGTAGACCCGAAACCAGATGATCTATCCATGGCCAGGTTGAAGGTTGGGTAACACCAACTGGAGGACCGAACCCACTAACGTTGAAAAGTTAGGGGATGAGCTGTGGATAGGGGTGAAAGGCTAAACAAATCTGGAAATAGCTGGTTCTCCCCGAAAACTATTTAGGTAGTGCCTCGAGTCTCACTACAGGGGGTAGAGCACTGTTATGGCTAGGGGGTCATCGCGACTTACCAAACCATGGCAAACTCCGAATACCTGTAAGTGCAATCTCGGGAGACAGACATCGGGTGCTAACGTCCGGTGTCAAGAGGGAAACAACCCAGACCGCCAGCTAAGGTCCCTAATATCTGCTAAGTGGAAAACGAAGTGGGAAGGCTAAAACAGTCAGGAGGTTGGCTTAGAAGCAGCCACCCTTTAAAGAAAGCGTAATAGCTCACTGATCGAGTCGTCCTGCGCGGAAGATGTAACGGGGCTAAGCAGATAACCGAAGCTGCGGATGTACACGTAAGTGTATGTGGTAGGGGAGCGTTCTGTAAGCCTGCGAAGGTGTGTTGTAAAGCATGCTGGAGGTATCAGAAGTGCGAATGCTGACATGAGTAGCGATAAACAGAGTGAAAGGCTCTGTCGCCGTAAGCCCAAGGTTTCCTACGCAACGTTCATCGGCGTAGGGTTAGTCGGCCCCTAAGGCGAGGCAGAAATGCGTAGTCGATGGGAAGCAGGTTAATATTCCTGCACCGACGTGTAATGCGATGGGGGGACGGATCGTGGAAAGTGGTCCAGGTGTTGGATATCCTGGTCCCTGCATCATAGAGGACAGTTAGGCAAATCCGGCTGTCATATACTCAAGGGTGTGGGGGGAAGTAGCTACGGCTACGAACCCATTGGAAGTGGTCCCAAGAAAAGCCTCTAAGCTTCAGTTACACGTTGACCGTACCGCAAACCGACACAGGTGGGCGGGATGAGTATTCTAAGGCGCTTGAGAGAACTCAGGAGAAGGAACTCGGCAAATTGGTACCGTAACTTCGGGAGAAGGTACGCCCTTGTAGTTTGACCATGAACAATGGAAGGACGAAGGGGTTGCAATAAAATGGTGGCTGCGACTGTTTAATAAAAACACAGCTCTCTGCAAACACGAAAGTGGACGTATAGGGAGTGACGCCTGCCCGGTGCTGGAAGATTAAATGATGGGGTGCAAGCTCTTGACTGAAGTCCCAGTAAACGGCGGCCGTAACTATAACGGTCCTAAGGTAGCGAAATTCCTTGTCGGGTAAGTTCCGACCTGCACGAATGGCGTAACGATGGCCACACTGTCTCCTCCTGAGACTCAGCGAAGTTGAAGTGTTTGTGATGATGCAATCTCCCCGCGGCTAGACGGAAAGACCCCATGAACCTTTACTGTAGCTTTGCATTGGACTTTGAACCGGTTTGTGTAGGATAGGTGGGAGGCTTTGAAGTGGGAACGCCAGTTCTCATGGAGCCATCCTTGAAATACCACCCTGATCTGTTTGAGGTTCTAACCTTGACCCATTAGCTGGGTCGGGGACCGTGCATGGTGGGCAGTTTGACTGGGGCGGTCTCCTCCTAAAGAGTAACGGAGGAGCTCGAAGGTACGCTAAGTACGGTCGGACATCGTACTGATAGTGCAATGGCATAAGCGTGCTTGACTGCGAGACTGACAAGTCGAGCAGGTGCGAAAGCAGGACATAGTGATCCGGTGGTTCTGTATGGAAGGGCCATCGCTCAACGGATAAAAGGTACTCTGGGGATAACAGGCTGATACCGCCCAAGAGTTCACATCGACGGCGGTGTTTGGCACCTCGATGTCGGCTCATCTCATCCTGGGGCTGTAGCCGGTCCCAAGGGTATGGCTGTTCGCCATTTAAAGAGGTACGTGAGCTGGGTTTAAAACGTCGTGAGACAGTTTGGTCCCTATCTGCCGTGGGCGTTGGAAATTTGAAGGGGGCTGTTCCTAGTACGAGAGGACCGGAATGGACGTATCTCTGGTGTACCGGTTGTCACGCCAGTGGCATTGCCGGGTAGCTAAATACGGAAGAGATAAACGCTGAAAGCATCTAAGCGTGAAACTTGCCTTAAGATAAGATTTCCCTGAGGACTTGATCCTCCTGAAGGGCCGTTGAAGACCACGACGTTGATAGGCTGGGTGTGGAAGTGCAGTAATGCATTAAGCTAACCAGTACTAATTGCCCGTGCGGCTTGGCTCTATAGCATTGAGCCTTGCTTAAAGATACGCACTTGAAACAACACACAGTAAATCTACCCAGGTTTAAAACCCTGAAATTAGTCAAGGTAGTTTGTAGTGAAAGACAGAAATACCCGCAATACGCATCAAGCCAGAATAGTCTCTAGACCGATAACTCATCAGATCCAAATCGAGCCAATCAGCCGCAATGCTGGTTAGCTAACAAGTATGTGCAGAGCACCGCACTTACAGCCAACCCTCTTTGCCTGACGACCATAGCAAGGTGGTACCACTCCTTCCCATCCCGAACAGGACAGTGAAACGCCTTAGCGCCGATGATAGTGTGCATTCGCATGTGAAAGTAGGACATCGTCAGGCTCTCCAATTCAAGAAAAACCCCGTACTCGAAAGAGGCGGGGTTTTTTATTTCCTGCTAAAAACTCAATTGCCGCTATA
>NZ_JAPZQM010000033.1:0-6108 GCF_027530565.1 Microcystis sp. LE19-10.1B
TCGTTGTTCGTTAGTTTCCGAGTACATAATTCCTGCGGATGAACCCTATCCTAATTACTTCGTTCAAGCTAAAAATCTAACGGAAGCTAAAAAAGTTTACCCGATATTAAAGACGGTTAACGCTCAAGTCTTACAGCAAGTTTTAAAAACTGTAGATAAGGCGTTTAACCAGATGAAATCGAAAGGCTTCGGCTTTCCTAGATTTAAGAAAAAGATGCGAAGTTTTGTTTTTCCTGCGCTCTCAAAAAGCTTTCTAGGTGACGAATACTTAAATTTTCCACAATTGGGAAAAATTAGAATCAGGCAATCTAGAAAGTACCCGTCTGGGTTCGAGCCTAAACAAGCTCGAATTATCCAAAAAGCGTCGGGATTTTACGTTTCGGTTTCCTTCCAATCTACGGAATTAGTTCCCGATATGACAGTGGGGAAAACCTGTTTAGGAATTGACGCGGGGATTGAGAGTTTTGTTGCTACTTCACGGGGAGATTTAATCAAAGCCCCTCGATTTTTGTTGAAAGTACAGAGTAAGCTTAAATTGCTACAAAGACGCTTTAAACATCAAGTCAAAGGCTCGAACAATTGGTTGAAACTCCAAGATAAGATAGCGAGATTACACGAAAAAGTGTCTAATACTCGTAGAGATTGGCATTTTAAGTTAGCTCATTACCTTTGTGATCTTGCTGATAATATCTTTGTTGAAGATATTAACTTCGTTTCGTGGTCTAGAGGAATCGTTAGAAAACAATCTCTAGATTCAGGCATCGGTAGTTTTATTAATGAGATACTACCGTTTGTTGTTTGGAAACGGGGGAAATATTATCTTAAAGTCGATAAAAACGGAACTTCACAGGACTGTCCTAATTGTGGCGCGTTCACTGGTAAAAAGTCGTTATCGGAAAGAGTTCACCGGTGTGATTCTTGCGGCCACATTGAACCGAGAGATACGGCATCAGCGAAGGTAATCGAGAACCGAGGAAAAAATGCGGTCGGACTGACCGTGTTAGAAAACGCTTGCGGAGGCGGTCGGTTGGGGGTCGTTCAGTTAAACCTGTTTGATCTAGTCAAGAGCAGATGAACCAAGAATCCCCCGCTACACCGCGCGAGCGGTTAGCGGGGGAGAGTCAATGGACATTTTAGTACAAACCCCTCACCGATCGCCCTGCGATCGCTATCTGAGAAAATTGCTCATTTTGTCATCTAGATTGCATCCTGATTGGAAACCTTTGGGTAATCTATGGGTACAGATACTCAAACCTCCCCTTCCTTGCTGCGTTCCTGATAGGGATATTTTTTTTTCTCATAAACTTTACAATATTTAATAATTGTTGTAATATTGGTTAAACAACCAAGGTTCTTACTACTTGCCATTTATGCCCATAAACTCTATATATAGCCAAAAAAAGGACTATAGAGGCAATTAAATCTTCAATTAGATTTCTCTATATCCTTGAGTGATCACTTACTAATCTCTTTACAAAACTAGAAAAAACCCTGATAGCATCTCCTTAACTGCCCCTGGGGAAGCGATCTGAAAAACGCCATCAATCCCTGAATATCAACCCTCAACCGACGCGCACTCATGAAAACCTCGAAAAACCCCACCGATCCAGTTCGCGCCTATCTCAGAGAAATTGGCCGAGTTCCCCTTCTCACCCATGAAGAAGAAATTCTCTACGCAAAACAGGTGCAAAGATTAATTTTTCTCGAAAAAATCAAGGAATCCCTAAGGGCGAAACTCGGCAGGGAACCCAGCGATCGCCAATGGTCAGAAGCGGCGGAAATTAGTGAAGAACAACTGCGTCGAGAATTGGGGGCAGGGGATTTCGCCAAACGCAAGATGGTAGAAGCGAACCTGCGTCTAGTGGTTTCCGTCGCTAAAAAATACCTAAAACGCAATCTAGATCTATTAGACCTCATCCAAGAGGGAACGATTGGGATGCAAAGAGGTGTGGAAAAATTCGATCCCACCAAAGGCTATCGCTTCTCCACCTATGCTTATTGGTGGATTCGCCAAGCCATCACCCGGGCGATCGCAGAAAAAAGTCGCACCATCCGTCTGCCCATCCACATCACCGAAAAACTGAATAAAATCAAAAAAGCCCAGCGTCAACTAGCTCAAGATAAAGGTCGCGCTGCCACCATTGCCGAATTAGCCGAGGAATTAGACCTAACTCCCAAACAGGTGCGAGACTACTTGGAAAGGTCCCGTCAACCCCTTTCCCTTGACTTAAAGGTGGGGGACAATCAAGACACGGAATTAGGGGAACTCTTGGAAGATACGGGACTTTCCCCCGAAGATTACACTGCCTATTCTTCCCTCCAAGTGGATTTGGAAAAACTGATGGCAGACCTCACCCCTCAACAAAAAGAAGTGATTTGTCTGCGTTTTGGTTTAGATAATGGGCAGCCCCTCACCTTAGCAAAAATTGGCGTTCGACTCAATATCAGTCGTGAACGCGTGCGTCAGATCGAACGAGAAGCGATCGCTAAATTAAGAAAACGCAAGGGCAACATCAGAGAATATCTAGCTAGTTAAGCTAGAGATAACCTAGAATTTGGGTCAAATTGAGCGTCTGGATAACAGCGAGAAAAATGACCCATTTCTAGATTCATCGGCGACTTTTCTCCGCTCTTATTTCTCTATTTAGGGTTTGCGGCAAAAAGTTTTTCCTGGGGGCAGGGTGTGGGGTGTAGGGTGTAGGGTGTAGGGTTTTAGCGATTTTGAGGGGGTAAATTACCTAATTTTCAGGGAAAAAGTCCAGGGATTTTCCCCCCGACCACTCCGGGATCTGGCACTTTTTGGAAACCAAAAAGTCTAAAAGTCTTACCCAACAAGGTTTTTAGATTTATTCAGCAAGCTCTATTTATTCAAGATATTTTTTCAAAAAGAGAGCTAATTTTTCTTTAGTGGCGACGGGAACAGAATCTAGACGGGTAAGAATAGCGTATTTAAGGGCAGAATGAGCGGCAGAAACGGGAGGATTAGCTACCAGACGGCGCACCGTTTCTTGGATAACTTTTTGGGCATTAATAGCGTTATGGTGTAGATTTTCGATCACCATTTCTACCGTGACATGATCGTGGTCGGGATGCCAACAATCGTAATCGGTAACTAGGGCTAAGGTAGCGTAGGCAATTTCCGCTTCTCGGGCTAATTTGGCCTCGGTTAAATTGGTCATACCGATCACGGTTGCCCCCCAACTTCTATAGAGATTTGATTCCGCTTTAGTAGAAAAAGCCGGCCCTTCCATACAGAGGTATGTACCGCCGCGATGCAAGGTAACTTCCGGTAGGTTTAAACTAGCGACGGCATCCCCTAAAATTTCGGCTAATTGGGGACAAATGGGATCACCAAAGGCAACGTGAGCAACAATTCCTTCCCCAAAAAAAGTCGCTATTCTCTCTTTAGTTCTGTCAATAAATTGATCGGGAATGACTAAATCTAGGGGTTTAACTTCGGCTTTTAGGGAACCAACGGCTGAAGCGGAAATAATATATTCAACCCCTAATTGTTTGAGGGCGTGAATATTAGCGCAAAAGGGTAATTCGGTCGGTAAAAAATGGTGATTTCTGCCATGACGCGCTAAAAAGGCGACTTCTGTTCCCTCTAAAGTACCGAGAATTAAAGCATCGGAAGGAGAACCAAAAGGAGTATCGAGGGATACTTCCCGCACATCCTTGAGGGCATCCATTTTATACAAACCACTGCCGCCAATGATGCCAATTTTTACCGTCGTCATAGTCTTGGAAAGAATTAGTTATCGTTGCCTTGATTTTACCATAATTGAGCGATTCCGTTAAGGCCTTACTTTTTCTTTTTCTTGCCCTTGAGGGAACCATTAATTAAACCATTAAAGCCATAAATTTCTTCAGTTCCCGCGATGGTAACTAATTCCACCTCTTTCGTGTCTCCCGGTTCAAATCGAACTGATGTACCCGCGGGAATATTCAGATGGGTTCCTTTGGTTAATTCGCGCTGAAACTCCAGGGCCTGATTAACTTCATAAAAATGATAGTGGGAACCCACTTGAATCGGTCGATCGCCTGTATTAGCCACAGAAACACGCAGGGTGTCGCGACCGACATTAATCTCGATCGCCCCGGATGGTGTGATAATTTCTCCCGGAATCATAGCTGCTAAAAATCTCCTGTTAGTGAATGGGATTGTGAACGGTAACTAATTTAGTACCATCGGGAAAAGTCGCTTCGATCTGCACTTCCGTAATCATTTCCGGGATACCTTCCATTACCTCCTCGCGAGTTAATAAAGTAGTGCCGTAACTCATCAATTCAGCCACGCTACGACCTTCCCTCGCACCTTCGAGGATGGCGGCGCTAATATAGGCGATCGCTTCGGGATAATTTAACTTGATCCCGCGATTTTTGCGTCTTTCGGCGAGCAGTGCCGCCGTGAAAATGAGTAATTTATCTTTTTCTTGGGGCGAAAGTTGCATAGATAGGCCTTTTTTTACACAGGTGCTAGGGTTATTGTAGTTCTTGGCCGGATAGTTGTAGCGATCGAGTTGTGAAAATTTATCTTGAATGTCCGGTCATCCTATCCATTAGTCAGAGCTTTCTTAACAAAAAGAGAAGAAACTTAAAAAAAGGGGAAACGATTGATAGGTATAGTTTTGAAAGAAGGAATCAAGGTGGAGGTGAGCAAAAAAAATGGAGAAATGGGCAGCCCAAGAATTACAGTATGCAGACCTAGGGGACACCAGAAGAAACTAATAAATCTTCAAGAAGCTTTGGAATTACACTTTGAACCGCCTTGTGCAACAGTTATTCCTCAATTGCAGAAAATCACTGTACGGGCGAAGCATTTGGGCATAACCTATCGCTCAAATCCTAGATTTCCTATCCGAATGCTTCGCCCCTACCCCGACCAATGTTTAGGCTATGCTAAAATGGTGATAAAAGCATAGAATCCTATTTAGTTTAATTAGTTGAAACTGAATCAGAGAAAGTTATGTTAACAGAGATAAATATTGGCACTTTTATAAAAAGCGATCCCAAAATTCATGGAGGTTGTCCTATTATTGCGGGAACTGCTGTTACTGTACGAAGAATAGTGATCTGGTATAAATTAGGATATAGTCCTGAAGAGATTGCCGATGAAATACCTCATCTTTCTTTGGCACAAGTTTATGCCGCTTTAACTTACTATCATACTAATAAAGAAACAATAGAATCAGAAATGGCAGACGAAACTGCGGAAGCAGATCGCCTTGAAGCATTACATTATTCTCCTTCCTAATTATGAGTAGAATTAGCTTATATATGGATGAAGATTCCACAGCGTTCAAAAGGCTTTAGATAATCCGACTTGTTTCAAAACTGCATTAGCAGTATGGCGTGATTTAATACTATTATCAACTACAAATCTTCTTTCTGTCAGAGGACTATACCAAATTTCATGATCTCCTTTCCCTTGACGGGTGGTGATTCGGTAGTAGTGATGGCGGCTTAATCCTTTGCTTTGCTTTGCTGTGCATTGTAGTCATGGATAAAATACCAAAGGGCTCCCCAACGTGATTCTCCATTTTTTTAGAGAAAGATAGACTCTCTCTCACCAGCCGAGAAATCCTTTGTCGAAAGGTATTATTTAATCTTTCAATAGGATTAGTTTGACCAGTTTCTTTTCCGACCGGTCGATGACGTTTACGAGGAATTACTGTCTTATAGGACTCCCAAAAGTCTGTGTAAGCAACCGCGCATTGTCGGTAAACACCTGGTAAACTGTCCCCAAAGTTTTTTGGCTGATTGACGACTCCTATCTCCGCGCATAGCAACCAATAATTTCCCTTGTCTTTCTATCAATTAACCGCCAAATATAAACCTTTATCGTCTTACAAAAAACCAAAGACCACATCTCATCACATTCTCTAACCAATTTACCTTTTGGTTTGTCTGAAACCTTTATTTGACGGGGGAAAGCCGCCAGTTTATTGTTGACATAATTTTGTAACCATGACCAACTTACCCCTGTTACTCTAGCAATTCCTCGTCAGAAAATTCGTTCGAGCAAGAGTTTATCAATTAATTGTTTGGTTTCGTCAGAGACGGTTTTATTAGTGGGATTGATCACAAACGGTTGACCACATTCTT
>NZ_JAPZQM010000078.1:0-10011 GCF_027530565.1 Microcystis sp. LE19-10.1B
AATCCTTATCTGGCAAGAGACTTAATTGATTAGCTCGTTCTAGATTGAAAACAATTGGCAAAAATCGAAGCAATGTCTTTCTATATAAGGGTTTCATCCCTTATAACTCCCGTCCATTGCATAACACAAACCGAAGAACCATAATCTCCTGACTACTGACTACTGACTACTGACTACTGACTACTGACGACCGGCTACTGACTCCTAACACCCTAGTCATTCGGGGACTGAGGAGAGATTTTCAAAGAGGAAATGGCCCCTTCTTCTATCGGGGTTTCTGATGTATTCCTTTCCCCATCGAGAGAAGGGGTTTTTTTGCCGCCAGAACCGCCACTTTTCGGGGGTTTCGAGGAGAGGAATTGGGCCTCGAACTGTTTGATCAGCACATACAACACCGGGACGAGAAATAAACTCAACACCGTGGAAATCAGATAACCGCCTAGGATTGCAGTTCCCAGAGACCAACGACTCATCGCTCCGGCGCCGGAAGCGATAACCAAGGGCAAGAAACCGACTAAACCGGAAATAGCCGTCATCAGAATCGGTCTTAAGCGTTCCGTCGAGGCCCGGGCTGCCGCATCGGGAATACTTAAACCCAAAGTACGGGACTGGTTAGCGAATTCCACGATTAAAATCGCATTTTTAGCCGCTAAACCGATCAACATGACCAAAGCCACCTGAGCATAGATATTATTATTCACCGCCGGGAACAGACTACCCACTTGTAGGAAATTCGCCCGCAACAGTAAGGCCCCCATGGCCCCTAGGATCGCTAGGGGAACGGTAATCATGATGATAATCGGGTCAATGTAGCTTTCGTACTGGGCCGCAAGGACGAGGAAAACCACGATAAAGGCTAATCCGAAGATAACTGGGGCAGCCCCGGCGGAAGTTTTTTCTTGGAAAGCTGTACCCGTCCAAGCGTAACCGAAACCGGGCTGCAGGACTTTCCGACAAACATCTTCCATCACTGCGATCGCCTGTCCCGTACTAAAACCGGGGGCGGGACTACCCTGAACGTTAATCGAGGGATAGAGGTTAAAGTTAGTGATAATCGGTGGATAGGTGAAGCGTTTGACGCTAACCAAACCCGATAGGGGAATATTGGCCCCGGTACGGGAACGGACGTAAAGACGGTTAATATCTTCAGGATTAGAGCGATAATCCGCTTCTGCTTGGGCAAAGACTCGATACAAGCGATCGCCTAAGACGAATTGGTTGACGAAGTTGGAACCGAGATAGGTTTGCAGGGTTCCGAAAACGGCCTGCATATCGACGTTTTGCGCCTGTAGCTGGTTGCGATTGATGGAAAGTTCCAGCATCGGCGTGTCGGTGGTAAATTGGGTGAAAATTCCCGATAATTCCGGTCTTGTTCGGGCCTCGGCCATGACGTTATTAGCGTTGGCAATCAAAGCGTCCATGGGGAAAGAAGCGCGGTTTTGGATAAATAACTCGAAACCGCCGGTAGAACTTAATCCATCCACGGGGGGCGCATTAACGGCGAAAGCGCGAGCATCTGGGACTTTAGTGGCTAATTGTTGGTTAATTTTCCGCAGAACCCCGAAAACCGACTTATCTTCGCCGGGCCGTTCCGACCATTCTTTTAACTTGACAAAAAATAGTCCTTGGTTGCTACCACTTCCGGCAAAACTAAAGCCCGCCATACCGACAAAGTGTTCGATTTCTTCGATACCGTCGAGAATTTCTTCGTTAATCTGACGGATAACCTGGTCGGTGTAGCGCAGGGAAACCCCGGGGGGTGCTTGCACCAAAACGAAGGCATAACCTTGGTCTTCTTCGGGGATAAAACCCTGGGGAGTGGTGCTATAACTCCAAGCTGTGAGAAAGAGGGCGGCGATAAAGAAGGGTAACACTAAAAAACGGATGCGGATCAGAAATTCGATCGAGCGTCGATAGCCTTCTTTAACTGCGTTGAAACCCCGATTAAAGCCCTCGAAAAACAGTCCCAAGGGGCCGCGGGTGCGTTGGGGCGCTTTCATGATAATCGCCGACATGGTGGGGGAAAAACTGAGGGCGTTAAAGGTGGAGATGATAATTGAAGCGGAGATGATGACGGCAAATTGTCGATAAACGATCCCCACCGTACCGGGGAAGAAGGTGACGGGAATAAAAACTGCCAGCAGTACAAGAGAACTAGCAATCACCGCCGAGGTTAACTCGCCCATGGCATCGAGGGCAGCTTGAAATGGCCGCATTCCCTGCCGTAATTTTTCCGATACCGCTTCTACGATCACGATGCCGTCGTCCACCACTAAACCGGTGGCCAGAATGACGGCAAACAAGGAGAGGTTATTGAGAGAATAGCCTAAAGCCAGGGCGACGGCCATGGTTCCGATCAAAGATACGGGAATAGCGATCGCCGGAATGATCGTGGTGCGCCAATCCTGAAGGAAGATAAAAATGACGAGAATAACCAGTAAAATCGCCTCCACCAGAGTGCTAAAGGCTTCTTCCAGGGAAGCGGCGACAAAAGCCGTATTATCGAGGGTAATGGCGATATTTAACCCCGGGGGGAAACTTGGTTCTAGTTCCGCCATTTTTTCTTTTACCAGTTTGGCAGTATTCCAAGCGTTGGAACCGGGTAACTGATAGACGATATAGACAACGGCGGGGGATTTGTCGAAATAGGCGGCGGTACTGTAGCTTTCGGCTCCGATTTCTGCGCGTCCTACGTCTTTAATTCGGATTAAATCGCCATTTTCCCCGACTTTGACGACAATATTTTCTGCTTCCTCCCCGGTGGCAACCCTACCAACGGCGCGAATGGCGATCTGGAATTGCTGCTCTTCGGGACTAGGATCACCGCCAATTGTCCCCGCACCCACCTGAATATTCTGTTCTCGGATCGCCTGTACTACTTGTTCCGCCGATACACCCCTAGCGGCTAAAGCATCGGGATTAAGCCAAAAACGTAGGGCGTATTCCCTCTCCCCGATGATTGTTGTACTACCAACCCCCTCGATCCGGCGAATCTCCGCATCGATGACCCGATCGACAAAGTTACTTAAAAAGACCGTATCGTAGGGATAATTGCCCTTTTCATCCGGTTTGGCGGAAATCCCGTAGGCAAGGGTAACGCTGGGGGATTGGGTATTAGTTGTCACCCCCTGCCGGTTCACTTCTTCCGGTAAACTAGCGGCCGCGGTACTGACACGGTTTTGTACCAAGACTTGGGCAATATTACGATCCATTTCCACCGGGAAAAAGACATTCACCGTACTTTGTCCGGTGTTGGTACTCTGGGACTGCATATAAACAATCTGTTCTGTCCCGTTAATCTGGCGATCGAGTACCGTGGTAACGTTATCCTGTACGGTTTTGGCATCGGTTCCCAAATAGTTGGCATTTACCGCTACCTGAATAAATGCCAACTGGGGCAGTTTTTCTAGGGGTAAAAAGGGAACAGCGATCGCTCCGATCAAAACGATTAAAATCGAGCAAACTGTGGTCAGAACGGGTCTTTTAATGAAGGTATCGGCAATACTAAGGATCATAGGGCGTTACTGGTTCATTTTTTCTAGGATAGTTGCGGCGGTGGGAGATTTACGAGTCAGATAATTAAATATTAATAGTTTAAAGATGGTATCTAGGATAACGGGAACCGTGGCCACAAACAAGCTAATAAATGTAATATTCTCGCGCCAACCAAAGTGCCGGAACAAAGTTTCTAAGATTACCGTCCAACCCTCCGCCGAGTGAAACCCGACAAATATATCGGTAAAGAGAATAAAGATAAAGGCTTTGGTTATATCATTTAAGCTGAGAAAATAACGACTAACATAAGCTCGCGTAATTGCCAATTGTTGACGACCAAAAATTAAGATCGCAATAAAGGCTATTAATCCAGTGATATCGGAGAGTAAGTTTTTCCAACCATCTTGACTTTCATAACCCGCTTCTCTGAATAATTCCTCCACCTGTTCCCGAAAATTTTCTTCTGATTTATGCCCTGCTTTTACTACTCCTAAAACCTGCTTGATTTCTTCAATTTCTTGAAGTCTAGCAAATTCCCTGAGATATTTTTCGCCAATTTCCTGAGAAATATAAACTTCTGATATTTTCGCTCTATCCACACCAAAATAGTTTAAAACAGGGCTAAAAATAAAGTTTCTACTAATAACCTGCACCAAGAGAGGAACTAAAATAATAATCAGGATAAAACGAATAGCAATACGTTGCTGTTGTCGCAGGGTACGGAGTTGTTTAATAACGGTTTGTTCGTATTCTGGGGTTAATTCTTGCTGGAAGTTAAAAAATTTATTACCGGTTGCAGGAGAAATTATCTGGTTATCTTTATCCCTGGGTTTATCACTGGTGAGATTGGTATTAGGCAGATTTGGGGTTTGATTATTCGGTAATGGGGGCAGCAATTCCTCTAAGTCTAGGCGATATTTACCGATAATATCCTCGATCGCCTTTAAAGTCTCTAGGATGTTATTATTTTCTGGGTTAGTTTGCGGATTGATAAAATTACCCAGACGCACTTGAGTTAAATCGAAACGTATCTGTAATAATTCTCGCTCTAGGGTACTTTGAAAGTAATCATAAACACTTTTTCCTCCCACGGCAGCCGGGGAAATTTTTTGTCCCCCAAAATGTTTATCTTCGATCGCTTTAATTTTGAGCGCTCTCTGATAAGCTGATTCTAAGGCCCCTAAAGAGCGTTTTTCTACCCATTGATTAACTCGATTCCAAGGCACGGCTATAATCCTCGCTTTTCTGTCATCACAAGCACCACGGTAAGCTATCAGCGTTGGCTAGATAGCTACTTTCGAGAAATATCCATGATATTACATTTTGGGCGCATTGACTGCATCCTCACCATTGGTGAAATACAGAGTTTCTCATCAAGAGGAAGTGTAACCTAATTTGTTATCAACTACCAATGACTGACTCCCTAAAACGAAAACCTCCTAGCTCTCCCTTAAGATAACTGCTCTAATTAAAGTTAGCAATAATTTTTAGAGATTGAATGTTCCTCTATAAACAAACTGTAAGCATTTCTAAAAACCTCTGGAGTAAATCTATTAGCCTGTTGCCGACAATCTTCCGGATCAATTTTATCACCGTGATCGACAAAATATTTGACCGCTTCCAGCAAGGATTGGGGATTTTGTTCCCGAAAAAGTAATCCTGTTCCCTGGGGAGAATTTTCCCGCAGCTCTCGCACGGTTTCTAAAGCACCTCCGGCAGCAAATGCAATCACGGGAGTACCACAAGCTTGCGCTTCCACTAAAGCAATACCAAAATCCTCACAAGCAGCATAAATAAACGCTTTTGCTTTCGACATATATTCTGCTACTATTCGATCAGAAACCGCACCTAAAATCTGAATATTATCCTTAGCTAACTGACGAATTAAAGCCATTTGTGGACCATCTCCAATAACCACTAGGGGTAATCCCAATTGATTAAATGCCTCCACGATTAAAGGGACTTTTTTATAACTAACCAAACGAGAGACTACTAAATAAAAATCTTCTTTTTTCTCTTGGTAGGGAAAACGCTCGATTTGTACGGGAGGATAAATAACTTTTGCCTCCCGTCGATAACAGCGCCAAATTCGTCTAGCGGTGTGGTGGGAATTAGCTAGAAAATAGTCCACACGATTAGCAGAAATCACATCCCACTGACGCAAACCATGCAAAAGATAACGGGTGAAAATACCGGGTAATCCCTGTCCTAACTTACTATTAGCCAGATAGTCAAAAGTTAAATCCCAAGCATAACGCATCGGACTGTGACAGTAACAAATATGAACCTGATCCGGTCGAATTAAAACCCCTTTAGCCACACAATGGGAGGAGGATAAAATTACATCATAATCCTCTAAATTTAACTGCTCGATCGCTAGGGGAAGAAAAGGTAAGTATTTTTGTACGCCATTTCTCGCTTTCGGGAAATTTTGCAGAAAAGTTGTCCCGATCGAGCGACCATAGAGATAACTATCGGGATTAGTGGACTCAAAATCGATCAAAGCGTATAAATCCGCCTCTAGACATTGTAAAATCTCCTTAACCACTAATTCCGATCCCCCCGTCGCCTTTGGGGTTAACCACTCGTGAACCAGAGCGTACTTCATAGCATAATCAATAATCTCAGCCGTAATTATAGCAGTAAGGGATCAATAGTTCACTTTCTGGTTTTCTCTTCCCCAAAATTACCGATACCTATCCGATCAAGGTAAAAAACACCAGAAAGAAATTATTAAAATTTTCCAGAAAAATTGCAAAGTTTAGTAAAAATTACTAGCAAGATCAGATGATCGACTCCATAATGGGGATCAAGGAAAAAATAGACTTAAACCGATTGGGATCAAGAAAAACTAGCTTGATATACAGAAGATAACTAATTAATGAGGTTTGCTATGATCACCCGGCAACAAGTGCGCTGTCCTAATTGTGGAAATTTTGCCGAAAGACAGCATATTTTAGAACACCATCTCGTTAGCACCGCCTGTTCTCACTGTGATTATCTGTTGGTTAGTTGCAGTCTCACGGGAAATGTACTAGAGTGCTATGCACCCGGTATTGGTTTAAGAAATTAACACTGCCCCCTAGGCAGATCGAAAATGTCTTGTCAAAATTAGAGTGGAGAAGACAAAATCAAGGAGCTAAGTAGCTATGGGGGGTAATTTCTTCAAGGGAGCGATCGCCTTGGGGGTAATAGCGGGGATTATGGGATTTACCAATCCCCCCCAAGAACTTTACAGCGAATACGCCGCCGAAAAACTCCTCGCTCATGCCGACAAAATCGCTTGCGAGAAAATCAGTCTCTGTGGCTCGATCGATTCTTTGCCGGTGGCAGCCAGAAATGTGATCAAAAATCAAATCTTAAAACCAGCGATCGAAACCTCTAGTCAACGGCAAAATCTAGGTGTGTTCAGTATTTACACCACAGAAGTACCGGGGGTAGCTAAAATTAGAACTCTTGGCGCTTTTGGGCATTTCTTGACTTTCTCGGAGACTTAGGTGAGATTACTGCCAGCTTAAATAATAGACCTCTTGTAAAAATCAAAAATTGTTGTTAGGGTTAGGAGTCAGTAGTCAGGAGAATTAAGAAGGAATAATAATCAGTTAAATGGTCTATTTAGGGCTGGCTGAATAAATCTTAAAACCTTGTTGGGTAAGACTTTTAGACCTTTTGTCAATCAAAAAGTACTGGATATAGGAGTGATCGGGGGAAAATCCCTGGACTTTTTCCCTGAAAATTAGGTACTTGGGCACCTCAAAACTGGTAAAACCCCACACCCCACACCCCACACCCCACACCTTGCCCCCAGGAAAAACTTTTTGCCGCAAACCCTATTTACAGACTTTATGCCATTTAATCCTTATTTTTGCCGTTTTTGAACCCTGAAAAATTAATTAGGGCTTGCTGAGTAATGATAAAAACCTTGTTGGGTAAGACTTTTAGACTTTTTTCCCCTCAAAAAGTACCAGGCATGGGAGTGATGAGGGGGAAAATTGAGGCAATTTTTCCTTGAAAATTAGGTAATTGGCCACCTCAAAACCGGTAAAACCCCACACCCCACACCCCACACCCCACACCCTGTCCCCACGAAAAACTTTTTCAGCAGACCCTAATTATGCAAGAGGTTTAATGAGTTAAGATGATCGTGCTAACCCGCGATTTGAGCGATAGAGTAGTCAAGAATACAGATTAATCCTGCCTAACCGTGTCTAATTTTCTGCCTAGTCTCCGAGAAGCGATCGCCCGTTGGTGGTCCGAATTCACCCTCCAAACTAAATTAATGGCTGCGGCTACTTTAGCCGTTTCTTTGTTGATGAGTGGTTTAACCTTTTGGGCGGTTAACACGATCCAGCAGGATGTCCGTCTCAATGATACCCGTTTTGGCCGGGATTTAGGGCTGTTATTAGCCGCTAATGTCTCCCCTCTGATTGCTGAGGACAATTTAACCGATTTAGCCCGTTTTTCAGCCCGTTTTTATAGTAGTACCTCCAGTGTTCGTTATTTGATCTACGCTAACGAGGAGGGTCAAATATTTTTCGGCATTCCCTATTCTACCGCCGAAGTTAAAAATTCCCTGACGATCGAGCGTCGCATTCAATTACCGGAAAATTATGGCGAAAATGGGGAAACTCCCCTCGTCCGTCAGCATAAAACCCCCGACGGTGAAGTAACCGATGTCTTTGTTCCCTTGAATCATGAGGGCAAATATTTGGGAGTATTGGCGATCGGGATCAATCCTAACGCTATTGTGGTGGCTTCTTCTAATCTAACCCGTGATGTTACTATTGCCGTTTTTGTCTCGATTTGGGCGATGGTGATTCTCGGGGCAGTTTTTAATGCTTTAACTATCACCAAACCAATCAAGGAGTTATTAGTCGGGGTCAAAAATATTGCAGCGGGAAATTTTAAGCAGCGCGTTGATTTACCCCTGGGAGGAGAGTTAGGGGAATTAATTCTCAGTTTTAATGAAATGGCGGAAAAGTTAGAACGATACGAAGAACAAAATATCGAAGAAATGACCGCCGAAAAAGCCAAACTAGATACGTTAATGTCCACTATTGCTGATGGAGCAATTCTCTTAGATACTAATTTTCAATTATTATTAATTAATCCAGCAGCTCGGGAAATATTTGGCTGGGAAGATCAGGAAATTATCGGTAAAAATGTTCTACATCTTTTTCCTTCGGAGTTAACGGTTAAACTAACTAAACCTCTCTATCAAATTGCGGCAGGAGAAACCCTCCAACCAGAAGAATCCGCTAATCAAAATCAGAAAAATGCTGTTATTGATCAGGAAAATAATAACTATTCCCCGGCGGAATTTAGATTATCTTTAACTCACCCGAAACCCTGCACAATTCGCATTTTGTTAACTCAGGTATTCGATCAGTATCGGGAGAATGTCCGGGGAATTGCTATGACGCTACAGGATATCACCAGAGAAACAGAATTAAATGAGGCAAAAAGTCAATTTATCAGCAATGTTTCCCATGAGTTAAGAACCCCTTTATTCAACATCAAATCTTTTATTGAAACCCTGACAGAATTTGGAGAGGATCTCAGCGATACAGAAAAAAGAGAGTTTTTAGAAACCGCCAATCATGAAACCGATCGCTTAACTCGTTTAGTTAATGATGTTCTCGATCTTTCCCGGTTAGAATCCTCCCGTAACTATAACTTAGATGCGCTCGATATCGGACAATTAATCGAACAAACCCTGAGGACTTATCAACTCAATGCTAGGGATAAAGGACTAGAATTAAGCTCGGAAATTGAAGCCAATTTATTACCAATTTTAGGTCATTATGATCTACTCTTACAGGTATTAACTAATCTAGTCGGTAACTCCCTAAAATTTACTCCTGCTGGCGGTAAAGTGGTGATTCGTGCCTATAAAATCAGCAAAGATAATCCCCAAGAAACTCTCAAAATTCGCGTGGAAGTATCCGATACTGGTATTGGCATCGATGCCGAGGATCAAAGTGCCATATTTGATCGCTTCTATCGGGTAGAAAATCGCGTTCATACCCTAGAAGGGACGGGATTAGGATTATCGATCGTCAAAAATATTATTGAAAAGCACTATAGTCAAATTAATTTGATTAGTGAAGTGGGAATTGGCACAACTTTCTGGTTCGATCTAGATTTATATCAAGGCTCGATCGCCAGCAAAAAAATTAACGACGTGAGTTTATAAAAGCCAGAGCAATACTGCCCAAAATCAGGGTTAATAATAGCAATAATCCCTTATTCCTCAGACACCAATTTTTAAAAACCCTAGGGAGAGGGAGAGGGGGAATTTTGGTGGTGATTCGGTAGTAGTGATGGCGGCTTAATCCTTTGCTTTGCTGTGCATTGTAGTCATGGATAAAATACGGCTCTTCGTTACTTGTTATGGTTCGATAGGGGGGCATAAATCGACTAAATCCTTATCTGGCAAGAGACTTAATTGATTAGTTCGCTCTAGATAAAAAACAATTGACAAAAATCGCTAAATGCCTTTCTCTATAAGGGTTC
>NZ_JAPZQM010000553.1:0-2344 GCF_027530565.1 Microcystis sp. LE19-10.1B
GTAGGGCATACCGGAACCTTTGGGCTCGATCCAATAAACGCTTGGGGAGAGAATACCTCTACTTTTTCAGAAGCAATTCTGTCTAAGCAAGTAATCTCTGTGAACCAAGAATCCCCGTCTCTTTAGAGCGGGGAGTGTCAATGGACTCTGGAAATATTACCCGCTTTAATCCAACCTTCGCGACCATCGGACAGACGTATGCGCTGCCATTGGCCATCGCTGCTGGTTCCCACCACACTAACTTTAGTATTATAATCCAGACCGCCGAGACGAGTCGATTCACTGGTAGGTTGAGAGCGCAGACTTAAACCGCTTTGCCATGTCACCCGCGCTTGATAACCCTCGGATGTGGCTTCTCTTTTTCTTGCTTCGGGACTGGGTTTCGGGGAAGCTTTTGGTGCTGGTGCAGCTGTGGGAGACTCTTTCACCTCAGCTTGGGGTTGTTCTTGGACGGGAGTAGTAGGGATGGGAGAAGGTTTGACGGCGGTTTTTTCTTCCTTAGTTTCCTCTTTTTTCTCCTCGGTAAAGACGGGTTTAGGAGGATTAGAATTCATACCGGAGAGAAGCATATAGGCGACAGCAGTAGCCCCACCGACCAAAATCGCCACTCCCATGACAAAACCGAGCATAAATTGCAATAAACCAGATAAACGCTTCATATTGGTGCTAAATTAACTGCTAGAATTGACATTAAAACGATCATCGCGAGAGGCTAGACGAGCTTTACCGGACTTTGCCCAATCCTGTAGAAATTGAATCTGTTCTTGGGCAGTCCGAGCTAGGGGGATAATCTGACTAGCGGCCTCAAGCACATCATCGGTGCTAAAGTCGCGATTTTGACTAAAACCGATGTGCATCGCTTCCACGATGGTTTGTTCGATTTCTGCCCCCGAAAAATCGGGAGTTTCGTAGGCTAATCGCTTTATATCATAACTTTTCAGATTATGGGGCCGAACTTTCCCTAAATGAACGCTAAAAATCTCCTCGCGGGACTTTTGGCTAGGTAGTCCGACAAAAAATATCTCATCGAAGCGTCCTTTTCGCAACATTTCCGGGGGCAGAGATTGGATGTTATTAGCTGTAGCGACGACAAAAACCGGCGATTGTTTCTCGGCTAACCAAGTGATAAAAGTCCCGAAAACCCGCCCAGTGGTTCCCCCGTCGCCTTTTCCCTCCGCTCCGGCGAAAGCTTTATCGATTTCGTCTATCCACAGCACACAGGGAGCTAAAGCTTCGGCGAGATTAATCATCTGACGGGTACGCGATTCCGATTCTCCCACCAATCCGCCAAATAAACGCCCCACGTCTAGACGCAGCAGCGGTAAGTGCCAATGATGGGAAATAGCTTTCGCTGTCAGGGATTTACCCGTCCCTTGGATTCCCACCAATAGTAAACCCCGGGGATTGGGTAAACCGTAGGCGCGGGCGCGTTCACTAAAGGCACCACCGCGACGAATCAGCCAATCTTTGAGATTATCTAGGCCGCCGATGTCAGAAATCTGCTCTGTGGCGGGATAAAAGTCCAATATCTGGGTTTGACGAATCGATTGGCGTTTTTCTGCCAAAATTAATTCCACGTCCTCTGGCTCAATTTTGCCGTGACTGGCTAAACATTTGGCTAAAACCCGACGAATTCTCTCTAGGGATAATCCTTGGGCAGAAAGCACTAATTCATCGAGGAGTGGTTCTTTGACGGGTTGTCCGGTGGCAGCGATTAATCGCTGGATTTCCTGTTTAATTTCTTCGCCACTGGGGAGGGGAAAATCGACGACGGTGATTACTTCGGTTAGATCCGAGGGGATAGACAGTTCGGGAGCGACGATAATTAGGTTTTTGGGCTGAGATTTCAGAGAACGGGCCAGATTTCGCAATTTTCTGGCGATGGAAATATCTTCTAAAAAGCGCTGGAAATCGCGTAAAATTATGATGGCGGCGATGTTAGGCGGCAGCTTTTCGACGAATTCAAGAGCTTGGAGGGGATTACGCCGAGCAAAGTTCTCATTATTGGGATTATCTTGATAACCATCCACGAAATCCCAGACATAGACAGCACGGTTATGGCTCTGTTTGGCAATATCGGCGATCGCTTTTTCGAGACGTTCCTCTTCTAGGGTGGTAATATAGATGAGAGGATAGCGCGCCCGCAGCAGTAATTCAAATTCTTCACCAAAGCTCATAGCTATTCGTCTATAGTTTTTGCTATTTAGGGCTTGCTGAATAAATCTAAAAACCTTGCTGGATAAGACTTTTAGACTTTTTGTCAATCCAAAAGTACCGGACCTGGGAGTGAGCGGGGGGAAAATTCAGGTACTTTTTCCCTGAAAATTAGGTAATTGACCAGATG
>NZ_JAPZQM010000150.1:0-1139 GCF_027530565.1 Microcystis sp. LE19-10.1B
TTATGCTTCCCCCATTCTCTACATAATCGATTACTTTTTTTCTCAAGTCTAGGCTATAAGACATTTTTCTGTATGGGTTGCTCGTTTCTCTTGATTTTACCTTATTTTTCCCTCGTCTCACACTTATTTGAAATGACTATAGCCTATACTCAACGGATTTAGTATCAGTCCCTAGTCGGGGAGAAGAATATAAAGAATTATTAAATTGTAGCTTTTAATACAGTTGTGGGGGGGGGAATGTGTATTGTTTTGTTGTCCGCCTTTGGCGTTGGATTCAAGTGTTGCTTGACTTAGCTGCGAGGGAGGGCGATCTCCGTAACAATTTAGATTGAGGATGATATGAACAAAGTTTATCGAACTTTAGCAATTGGTGGAGTTTCCTTTTCGCTTTTCACGCTATTAAATTTAGGCTCTACTAGAACAATTGCAGCATCACTTCAGGATTTTCCCGTTCCGCCAGAAGATATACCATCTTGGGTGGACCCTAAACTTATAGCTTTTGCTGAATATGACTACACACTTACTCCAGGAGGATTAGGACAACACACTAATTTGATAAAAGGTCCTGAATCCCTTTTTGATGAAACACAGAGTGGTATTTCTAGCTTAATAGGAGACTGGTCTTATACTCCAGGATCTGGTTGGGATGGAAGCTTCAACGGAGGTTTAGCGGATGAACAATCATTAACAATTGTATTCAACGTTGCTAACCTCAGAGTTCCAACAAACTCCAAAACACTAGAAGTCGCTTTCGATTTTAAGCAAAATTTGTTTGACTACATAATTGACTGTCAAGTAATGACCGATAACCCTAATGATAAAGTAGGCAAGTTGTGTGGAGTATTTGAAAAAAACCCCAAGCAATTAAAGTTTTTTGCAAGAATTACTCCGCAGCCAAACTTCGCCAAACTAATAGTAAAATTAACCAAACGTCCAATTCCTCCATTGAATGAAAATTTTTTGGGTATAAACCAAGATCAAGATTCAATCTCGTTTACTAAAACTGGCTCTTCGTTACTTGTTATGGTTCGATAGGGGGGCATAAATCGACTAAATCCTTATCTGGCAAGAGACTTAATTGATTAGTTCGCTCTAGATAAAAAACAATTGACAAAAATCGCTAAATGCCTTTCTATATA
>NZ_JAPZQM010000450.1:0-1819 GCF_027530565.1 Microcystis sp. LE19-10.1B
AATAGCGACTCTTGTTCGGGTGTGGGGTAAAATCGGAACGAGTAGGCTTTTTCCATGTCTCACATTTTAGCATATATTTCGTAAACGATGCTCATATTTAACAGTAAAGCCGTCGTAGAACGACGGGGTTTCAGACCCAAATTTTCGATGAAAGAACGCAATTTCAGCGTCCCCGGTCTAAGGTCCCAGGTAGAACAATCTGGTCGCGTGGTCGAGGAGTCCCTCGATTCTCTCAAACAATCCCCAGAATTAATCGCAAAGAAGCTGATCCAACGTACCAAGAAGGAACCAGAACAGATGACCTAACCTTGATCCTACAGGGTGCGATCGATCGAGAACGCCGTCGTCTGTTACATTGGTTTCTCATCTGTCAGATCACGGGTTTGTTATCTGGTGGGGTCATATCCTTTTCTCTTAAAGGTGAACCCCTATCGGGAGCGGGTTGGGGATTGGGCATCGGTAATCTCCATTTCGGGGTGTCTGTCGGTTTTCTATCGAGGAAATAGTCGTTACCCGATAATCACGCTTAAGGTTGCGACCACGCAGTTGCCGTGAGACTTCAGACGTTCGTTTTGTCGAACGTCTGAAGTCTCACCCTGTCAAATCATCTCCTTACCACCCGGCCCGCTTTCAACAAAATCGAGTATGTCTTCTGGATACTGAAAGTCTTCTGGGATGCTGGCCAACGGTGAAGTTAGGCAGATGGCAACTTCAATTACTTGCGATTTTTCCAGTATCCAGGCTCACGACTGCAATGCATGACTGCCAAAATCAGAATGTAGTCTTGCTCAATTGTGTAGAGAACACCGTAAGGAAACTTACGCGCCATACACCGCCGAACATCTTCATCAATTGCAGCGTAACGGGTTGGAGACTCCCTGATCCGATAAACTGTATCCTCGATCGCGTTTATGAACGCTTGAGCAACCTCAACTCTCTGCTCTGTGTAGTATTGAACTGCTTCAGCGTATTCATTCAGGGCTTCAGGATGAAATACGTACCTCATGGCTCAATCAGCCGTCTGACTTGGGCTAAAGCGTCTTCGCCTGGAATTGGTTGAATAGAACCATCTCGCACCTCATCTCTTCGGCGCTTGGCTTCAGTTACCCAAACTGCCTGAATTGCTGAGTCGGTATCGAATTCCAAGCTTTCCACCAACTTGTCTGCTAGGAATGCTCTTGATTCGCTAGGCAGCGACAATATTTCCTCAGTCAGTTGCTCAATTGATCGCATAGTCCCCATCCCTCGCAGAAGGCTCAATCCTGAATGAATTGTATCAAACTTTGACATGAGACGAATTTGAGGAAGCAATCGTCCACCTCAGATCCCACATTATACGGCTTGGTTAGTTGCTCGAAACATTTCGCACCTCTTCGACTAATTTATGCACCTCTACTCCTGAAAAGTGCCTTTGCCCACAACCATTCCACAAGTTCTCAAATTGCTCTCTAAAATGTTTATACCAGTGAGGATCTCGATCGGGTCGCAACTCAAAAGTAGGGGCAAACGAATCAGAGTGGTGTGGGTACATTTCAACGATTATTCGTCCATACGGCTCATCAGGGTCGATCACCACTATGCCAAAGGCTGGTTTGTATGGAAGTAACCCTAATTCGATTTTGTCAGAAGCATTGGCTAGCATCCCAACTCTCTCAAGGATAGGACGCAGCGTATCAATAGACCTCTTGCATAATTTTTTTATGGTATAATATAAGCTTTTGCTTTTTTCTCAATTCTTAGATTGAAGTGGAAAAAAGAATAAAATGTGATCTTAGGTCAGGAAATCATCTATAATTTTGCTATGTTTATTAGCAAAATT
>NZ_JAPZQM010000734.1:0-2941 GCF_027530565.1 Microcystis sp. LE19-10.1B
GCACCACCTTTTAGACTTTATGCTCGATGAGGCCATCCCTGTTACTCGCGTTAATTCTTCTTGATTTTGGATGGGGAGCTACAGGGCAAAAGCGTTTTGTATTCTGTATTCCTTGCTACATTCTGAATTTGGAATTGCTGGTAATACTTAAGAAATATTGACAAAATGGCGATCGAGGTTAGAATAGGCTCAGTCTGACAGTTTTAAAAAAATTTCTTGGATAATAAAGGTTTTCATTCCGCTTTTTCCAGTACACAATAGAACTACTGCCCGATCGGGTTTCGTATAATCAAACACCATATTATATCTATGTTTTCCATTTACATTCTCACTCATAACGAAGAAATTGATATTGCCGCCTGTGTGGAATCGGCACTTCTATCCGATGATGTGATTGTGGTTGACTCCTACAGTAGCGATCTCACTGTAGAGATTGCTTCTCGTTATCCAGTGCGCGTGATTCAGCATCAATTCGAGAGTCATGGTAAACAAAGAACTTGGATGTTAGAAAATATCGAGACTAAATACGATTGGGTTTATATTCTCGAAGCAGATGAAAGGATGACACCCCAACTCTACGCAGAATGTCTGCGCGCCACTCAACAGAAAGAATTTACTGGTTTTTATGTGGCCGAAAGAGTTATGTTTATGGGAACTTGGATCCGTCGCAGCACCCAGTATCCCCGTTATCAAATGCGTCTATTTAGAAAAGATCAAGTCTGGTTTAGCGATTATGGTCACACGGAAAGGGAAGAATGTCGAGGAAAAACCTCTTTTTTAGAAGAAACCTATCCCCACTATACCTGTAGTAAAGGTTTAAGTCGTTGGATTGAAAAACATAATCGTTACTCTACCGATGAAGCGGCAGAAACCCTACATCAGTTGGCTAACGGTGGTGTTAGTTGGAAAAAATTATTTTTTGGTGAAACCGAAGTAGATAGACGGAGAGCTTTAAAAGATTTATCTCTACGATTGCCTTTTCGTCCCTTGCTTCGTTGGTTTTATATGTATTTTATCTTGGCGGGAATTCTCGATGGTAAAGCTGGTTTTGCTTGGTGTACTCTGCAAGCTTTTTATGAGTATTTGATCCTCTTAAAAGTAGCGGAAATGAAACAGGGTTTACCCACTCCCACCGAAGTGAGAAATCCTTTTCATCCCCCGAAAAATGGTGACAATAGTAATTTCCATAGGCCCGATTTCGTCTCCCTAAAAGGAAAAGCCGATTAACATTCAACCATTATTAATCAGTCAGCAATCACCTAACAACAACCTAGAGATAAAAAGCAATCCTGATCCATTTTTTATTAGCTGTGACATCAATTTCACGGCTGTTGTCTCATCTCAAGCTGTACGGTATTTAAACTGCGTAGTGGTCTCCCCACCTCCCCACTTCATAATTCATAATTCATAATTCCCTCTCCCTGATTAATAACGGATGCGAGGATCAACATAAGCATTGATTAAATCGATTAAAATACTGGCAAAAACCACTATTGTCGCAAAAAAAGCCATTAATCCCTGTACTGTTGGGTAATCCCGCAGAGAAATCGCGCGATATAACTGATTTCCCAAACCCGGCCAAGAAAAAGTAACTTCCGTCAAGACTGCACCACCTAAAAGAGCCGCAAAAGTTAATCCTAAGACAGTAATTACGGGTATTAGAGCATTTTTCAGCGCATGGGCGATCATAATCGTTTTTTCTGGTATTCCTCTCGCTTTGGCCGCATCTACATAGTCCGCTTGCAAAGTTTGTTTCAGATTAACTCGCACCATCCGTTCAAAAATCCCACTCAAGAGAATGCCGAGAGTAAAACTAGGTAAGGCTAGATAATACAAAGCTGTGGGCAACTTATCTAGTTGTAGAGTCATCAGACTATCAAGGGTGTATAAACCTGTAATTGTCTGGGGTGGAGTCTCACTCAAAGGAAAACGAGTCCCCAAGGGAAACCAGCGCAACTGTACCGCAAAAATTAGCTGTAAGAGCATTCCCACCCAAAAAATCGGCAAGGAATAGGTTATCAGTCCAAATAAACGTCCCCCCGCATCTAAGGGGGTATTCGGACGGGAAGCGGTGATAATTCCCAATCCGACTCCCACTATCACCGCAATTAGCATTCCATAAAAAGTTAGTTCCACCGTCGCTGGAAAATGTTTAGCGATAATCTCCCATACCGTCACCCCCTTACTGGTTAAAGAGTCTCCTAAATTGAGACGCATTAGGTGAAAAATATAGTCTAGGTACTGGAAAAATAGGGGTTTATTCAGTCCTAATTGTTCTCTTAGGGCATTTTTGGCACTTTCAGGGGCGCGGTTGCCTAAAATCGCATCCGTGGGATCACCGGGGGCAACACGCATCAGTAGAAAAACCACCGTCACGATCGTCCATAACATCAAGGGAGCTAGGAGTAAACGCACCAGTAAATAGGATTGTAAAGCAGCGCGGCGAGACATGAGGGCTTTCCGATCAGAAATATAGATTCTCAAGGAACCATACCCCAAAATCGCCCCAGCGATCGAGAGGGATTGAATAAAAAATTAAATTGAGGAAAATATTTAGTACGAATAAACTAATATATCCGCACCGCCAGTTCTAATCAAGGGACTACCAAAAACCCCTAAAGGCTGAAAGGCTTACGTAGCAAGGGATAGAAAAAAGATCAAAAAATTTTGCCAAAAGGGGTTGACAAACTTAGGGAAGTTAGATACATTGGTAAATGCGCGGTTGAAGCGAAGCGAAAGCAAAGCGAAACAAACGACGCTGGAACCTAGACAAAACAATAGTTTGAAAGCCAAGCAAAACAGCCTCGTTTAGAAGCAATTCTATAACAAAGAAGTCAAACCCGCAAGGGGGAGACGAAAAAAAGTCAAAAGAATCAAACGATTCATCATGGAGAGTTTGATCCTGGCTCAGGATGAACGCTGGCGGCGTGCCTAACACATG
>NZ_JAPZQM010000582.1:0-1544 GCF_027530565.1 Microcystis sp. LE19-10.1B
AGGGACTTCCAGAGAATAAAATACCCAACAAAAAAATAGAAAAGTGTTTTTTTGAAAAAGTAATTATTTTTGTCTAGGAAAACAAAGAGTCTCCCATTACAACCTATTTTTCCGAAAAAATAGGCAGCACAAACTCTTATACTTCCGAGCTTTTTCGAGTATAACAAGGACAAGTTAAAGAATCAAAGACAGTTTTTAGCTAACCATCTTAGTTAACTACAAACTAGGTCTTATCATAATAGATATCAATAAACCATTGTCCCAAATCGGGAAAGTCTTGATTCGTTGATTCTGTGAGACGTTCGATTTTTTCTTCGATTTTTTCCAGGGCTTTTTTAGTAAGCTTTACTCCTTTTTCATAAGTTTCAGTAATCAACTTAACAATCGGGTGTTTTCCTTTCCAAGTCATAGTTTGGGCGAATTTCAAAGCCGTTTCGATTTCATCTAAAATACTCCCATTCCAATGGTTTTCTAACACAGCCCAGGTTCGTTCAATAGGATTATATTTACTATGGTAAGGGGGATAGTAAGCTAAACGTATATTAACTTGATATTTTTGGGAAAACTCAACTATACGTTTCATGAACTGAGTTCGTCTCGAATTATTTTCTGGTCCATTATCTTGATTAATTATCAAAGTTTTAATTTTCTCAAAACGAGATTTTTTCGACTCCCAGAAATCTTCTAATATATCAACAATAAAGTCACTGGTGACTGTGGAGGCAGTGAAATACAAAAACAACTCATCAAATTCTGGAATAAATATTCCCTAAGGGGTTAGGGTTGTTTTCGGATTAAAATCATGATCGTTTGTTTCGACAGTTATTCTATTCTTACCTCCTCGATCAAATAGTCCAATATTAACACGGGCTTTGGCATCCAAACTAAGACGTAACATCGTAGGGTCTTCATCCGCTTCCCGATTAATGTTAGCTAATTCCTCAAAGATTGCCTCGGTTTCTGGAATTTTTTTTGAGGTAAAACTTTAGCGACTCTTTTCAGACGATAACCTAAGTTATTTAATTTAACCCGAATAGTTTCCTCGCTCGGTAAATCCTCATCACTGTACCCATATTTAGAGATTAATTGCTTTCGGACTTCGGCCGCACTCAGTCTCACATAAAGCCTTTGGCTTTTAAAACTTGGGTCAGTTTGGCTTTGAGAATCCACTAAACTTTTGATGTTTTCCAATAGAAAAGGTAAATGTTCTTCTGCTTTTTTCCGCCCCTTAGCTGAATGATTATCAACACAAATAATACCTCTTTTTAGTTCTTTAATTCCTTTACGAATAGTAGTTCGATTCCAGCCTAACTCCTGTGCAGCAAGGGTTTGTCCCCCATAGCCTAATTCTAAGACTGTTTGGGCCATGAATCTTCTTTTAGCTGCACCTTTTAATTGAAGTGCAGTTTCACTGAGCAATTTCTTGAGGGAATCAGTTAATTCCATATACACTTACAAAGAAAAACTTGATTAATAATGTACAGGATTAATTCTACTACAAAATTGGAAGGAGGAGGCAACCATCGACCCCTACCTCCTACACT
>NZ_JAPZQM010000655.1:0-11315 GCF_027530565.1 Microcystis sp. LE19-10.1B
AACCCTTATAGAGAAGGACATTGATGCGATTTTTGTCAATTGTTTTTGCTCTAGAGCGAACTAATCAATTAAGTCTCTTGCCAGATAAGGATTTAGTCGATTTATGCCCCCCTATCGAACCATACCAAGTAACGAAGAACCGGAGTTCGCAAGTTTTGTCTTGCTCTTAACTGGGCGGCAACTTCGGCAATCTCAAGGGAAATAGGTACAGTAATTAGGGTTTGCTGAATAATGGTAAAACCCTTTTAAAATAAGGCTTTTGACCTGTTAAAATCCGATGTTCATGCTGCGAAAATCGGATTGGGACCATCAAAAACCTGGCATTATCCTTATTGTAGTACATCAGTTGGTACAAAAAAGAGAGGGCAACAAAGCCTGAAACTCCCGACGACCGGCTACTGACGACCGGCTACTGACTCCTAACCCCACCAACAAACTTTTTCAGCAAACCCTAATTAAGTTTTCTTGATCAAGAAGAATATCACGATACTGGCAGGCAAGTTCTACATTACCTGAGCGTAATGGATGCACCAAAACTTCCGTCAGCGTCAACGTAGAGGTAACAACTTGAAACTCGCCTCGACTTAGCGCCCCAAAAAAGGCACGAACAAGCCCTAAATATGCCTGATTTTGCTCGATCAGGTAAATGAGTGGCGCGGTATCCAACCCCACAACTTGACCTTGTAGTTGCATCAGCCATTCCATGAGGCACGTTCCTGATTAACGTACTCTTGAGCATCAAGTCCATTCCAGATTTCTTTTCCTAGTCCTTCTAGTTCCATAATGCTATGCTTGGGCTTAACAAGCATAGGGCGACGAACCATTACAGCTAACTCTTTTAATAAGCGAAGTTGCTCGTCTGGGGTGAGATTCTCAACTTGCCGGCGAACATCTTGATAGGTAGTCATGCTCTTTACTCCCTGTTTCTTCTATTAATCATGTCATATTGCCCACAGATCACGGCTCCAAAAAGTAAGGTAAAATGCCTCCATATTTGTCTATATCCGATCGCACTCCCGTCCGTCGCTGTGCCTAGACGTTTTTAGCTTATTATCATTTGCTTGAATCAATGACTATGGTGCGTTCCCCAAAATCGATCGCTGCAGCGGTAGGACTCGCATTAAGGAACGCACTTTACCATATCTACCATAGCGGCGATCGCTGGTAGTTATAGCCAAGGAAACCTCCAAGAAAAATATGCAATCAGCACCCAAATGACTACAAAAAGAATTGAAATAAACTGAGGAAACCAAAGTGCTCTCAAATGAATAGGGTCATCTTTAGGAGCATTTGAACGCCATCGAGGAATAAGAACAGGGTCTAATTTTGAATTCTTACTAACTAATTCTAAACGTAATTTCCCCCACATATCAATAGTTTTTGTAGCACCCTGAATCATAAAATAAGACAAAAAAGATACAATAATTGCTAGGATCGGTAGCAAAAGATTAGAAAACCAGTTTGGTCCTTTGCTATTGCTGTAAGTAATAGCATATACAGTAAGTAAAAAAGATTGGCAAGTAATATACCAAGTTACACGACCCATTAATAAGCTATGTTCATGTTGAATTTCACTACGAAAATATTGAAACAATTCCCATGTTTTATTGGCGGATTCAGAGGTTTCTTTTAGGTACTCCAAACCTTCTCTGATATTTAACTCTTGAGAAGTAACTTCTGACTTGAATAATTTCCGAAAGTTTTTTAGTATTTTTATTAGCAATTTCATGAAATCACCCTTTGGTTAATTTTACTCTGGAGACTATATAAGTCTATGAACTCCGATTTTTGAGCGTAAAGATGGCAAGCTAACTATTAACTATAAAGAAAATTTGCCAACAACAATCCTTAGAGTAAGGATATGGGGAAACTTTCGACATATCACCCCGTTTTGTAGATTCCTGACAATCAGCTGAGATACAAAGAACTTTTCAGCGACCATAGCACGAATTATAATTCTTCAGGTAACTGAGCAGACTAACTATAAAGTTGCGATGGCGGAGCAAATTCTTTCTCTACTCTTGTACTTAATTGTCATTCTAACGGCTTTTTGGTTTATTAGCCCCCAAAAAACGCCCCGTAGTCATCCCGCCTATCATCTTGCCTGTTTACTAGAAGATGCTCCTGAAAGCTCATTAAAGGGTCAATTTTATCCCCTGGCTACTCCCTTGGCTACCCCGATCGCCTGTACTGTTCCGCAGGTGTGGCGCAGTGTATATAGGCAGTCTCTGGCAAAACCGGATATTAATTATTGGCAATGGCGCGGTATGCCCGAAAATGAGCAGTTTTGTCGGGAATTAGGGGAATTATTGCGGTTAAATCCGGCTAGAGGTTACGCTAAGGAAATTCTGGAAAGTCTGGCCTTGGGTCAAGATCCTTTTTATCATCTTTACTGGGATCTAAAAGCGATCGCTAATGGTAACTTTAACACTATTGGCACTAATAAACTAGCTGAGGGCAGATTTGCCCAGCGAGATTTGCGAACTCATCAGCAGATGCGGAGGGATTTTCGTCAATGGCATTTACAAGCTTGTGAACAGTTGGGAAAAGAGCGAGTTAAAGCGGTTTATCGGCGGTGTTATGGGTCAGATTGGTCATTAATCGCCCAAATTCTCTATCCTTCGCCCCGTTCCTTGGCCGTGATGATTATAGAGTCCGCTAATCCCGTTTGGTGGCGAGTTTTGGGGATTACTCCTTTTAGCACGACTAGCCGGATTGAGAATAATTATAAAACTCTCTTGTGTTATTGGCATCCCGATCGCAATTCTCATCCCAATGCTACAGAAATCACCGCCCATCTTAATCGCGCCTACGATTGTTATCAAAGTTTTCAGGAGATGAGTAGTCAAGATAATGCACCTTTGTGGACGAAAATCCGTCGCTGGATTCCTTAGACTTGACTCTAGTTTTTCCCTTGACTTTTTCCTTAACGAAAGAATGTTAGTCTAGGAACAATTTATGACCACGCTTGCACTCTCAGGGTAATGAATCTAGTGCTTTTAAACAATCGCTACCAAATTGTTAGTATCCTTGCTAGGGGGGGATTTGGGGAAACTTATATCGCTATCGATACGAATATGCCTTCTCAACGGCGCTGTGTGATTAAAAAATTGCAGCCGGCTATTCAAAGTGAGGGGATGCCAGAATGGTTAAAAGAACGTTTTCAGAAAGAAGCAAGCGTTTTAGAGGAATTGGGGGAACAAAATCGCCAAATACCCCGTTTATACGGTTATTTTGCCCAAGATAATCACTTCTATCTGGTGCAGGAGTGGATTGAAGGGGAGACACTAACCCAAAAACAGCAACGACAGGGAAATTTATCCTCCTCAGCAGTGCGGACGATTTTGGAGAATTTACTGCCTGTTCTTGATTTTATTCACAGTCGCCGCATTATTCACCGGGATGTGAAACCCGATAATATTATCTTAAGAAATAGTGATAATTTGCCCGTTTTAATCGATTTTGGGGTAATGAAAGAGGCAGTCGCCACCTTACTCGATCCTACGGGAAAAAGTGCCTATTCGATCGCCCTTGGCACCCCCGGTTATATGGCTTCGGAACAGGCTGCCGGGAGACCGGTCTTTTCTAGTGACCTTTACAGCCTAGGCTTAACGGCGATTTTTTTATTAACGGGAAAAACTCCCCAATATCTAGAAACTGACTCGCGCACGGGGGAAATTCTCTGGCGACAGGAGGCAGAAAATGTTAATCCTAATTTAGCTATGGTAATCGATCGAGCGATCCGTTTTCATCCCCGCGATCGGTTTGCTACTGCCAGGGAAATGTTGGCAGCTTTGGCAGAAATATCCCCCGATTTGTCCACCCAACCGACTATCGCGGTTTCTCCCCATAGTCCCCGATTAAAGTCCTCTACACCCCCAAAACCAACCGTCTCCCCCACTGTGGTTATTCAACCCAATTCTGGGGAAAAAAAGAATCCTTGGCTGTGGATTTTGCTGATTTTTGCGGTGACAATTGGGGCTTTTGCCCTAGGATATCGGGGATTTATGGCTCTTTTACCCAAAAATGAGGAAATTGAACCATTACCAACCCCTGAACCTTCTCCTAGTCCTGAAATCATTCCTCCTCCCTCCCAAGATTTTCCCCCTATCCGACGACCTTCTCGTCAACGGACTCCCATTTATTCCCCGACTCCTACTCCCTCCCCGACTCCTACCCCAGAGGTGATTCCTAGTCCAGAAGTGACTCCAGAATTAACTCCTAGTCCCACCCCAGAAGAAGTAATTCCTATTCCTGTTCCTCTTCCTGAAACAGATCCAAGTCCTCAAGTTTCTCCCCTTCCTTCCCCTTCTCCTTCCCCTTCCCCTGTTCCAGAGGTGATTAATCCCCCGGTTAATGAGGATAAAATTGAACCGATCGCTCCTCCTGTTTTATCACCTTCTCCTCTTCCCACGGTGGAAAATAGTAATTAATCTAAAAATACGGGTTTTTCTTTAAGCTCTAGCACGAAAAATTTGATTAGCAGTGAGGTTTAACTCTGGAAAAATCCCTGAAATAAGACGTTGATCCTGTTTAAATAAATTACCTTGATATTCTCCATCTATTAATTGATAGATAGAAATGGTGGGTTCTTTGGGGCTGCCGATATATCGGGCCGAACCTTTGGCTAAATAATCGATAATCCAATATTCGGCAATTCCTAATTGTTCGTAGTCGTCGAATTTTTTCAGATAATCATCTCGCCAATTGGAACTGACAATTTCAATAATTAATTTAGCTGATGTTGCCAGAGAAATTGAGGAAGCGGTTTCCCAATAGGGATCGTTAACTAGATTTTCTCTGTCTAAGACAATAATATCGGGTAGATAACCTGTATGGGGTCGAAGGGGTTTTACTGCCGCAGTATTAGGGATAAAATAGGGCAATTGCTGCCGATTTATCTCTAAGAATAGGGTTCCAGAAACAAATCCGCCAATTTCTTCGTGTTTTCCGATCGGTCGCATCATGGGCAATAATTTTCCTGCGATTAATTCGTATTGTTGTCCATCATCGGGATATTGATTGATATAGTCATCAAAAGTCAACAATTGGGGGATGGTTTGGGTTGTGGTCATGGCAGTTAGGGGAATAAGAGAGATGATTTTTCTAGATTCTAACTCGATTAACGACGTTGCCACCAAGTCAATCCAGCTAGGGTAAATCCTACTAAAGGCATCACTACCATCGCTATCCAAAAAATAGCGTTAGCTTGCAGGGGATTTAAATTGATTCTTCTATTTTCTGGTTCCTTGGCCCGGATAGATAAGGTGGCTGTTTCACCACTGGCTAACCACTGCACAGAATTTAAAAATATATCTCCGTTTAACTGTTGTTCAAACAGTCCATCGCTGGCAAAGCTGGCATTACCAATCACGATTAATTTACCTTTTTTTCCCGTCAGGGCAACTCCTAGATCAAAGGGGCCGGCTAAATCTTTTTCAGGGTTAAACTGGAGATTCTGATCATTTAAATCACTCTCAGCCCACATTTTATCATTAGTAATCATTAAAGATACGGCTTCAATTCCTTCGATGGGAACGGTAGCGATAGGACGAGCAAAGGGAAAGATAGAAATACCGTTGGCAAAATCGCGAGTAATCGGATGATTGCCGTAATTGGTAATAATGGGACTAGCCGGACCTAAACCGATAATTTCCCCGGCACCGGAAGCATCAATAATAATCCGATTATCCAGTTTCACACCCCAAGGGGTTAATAAGGGTTCTAATCCGGTTTCGGTTTGGGGGTCAATCATTAATAAAATTTTGCCCCCTTGCTCAAGATAGTTTTTTAAAGCGGTGACTTCCTGGGGAAATATTTTTCTTTTGGGACTGGCAATAATAATGACATCGGCATTATTGGGAATGGTGGAACGTTCCACTAGATTAAGTGGTTCTACTTGATAACCTTTTGCTTCTAAACTATTGACTGCTTGTCCTAAACCCCCTTGAGGTTCTTTGATGGCATTTTCTCCATGACCTTGCAGAAAGTAAGCGGTTAAAGTGCGATCGGTTTTAGCGGTTTCGATGGCGTTACTCAGTTTCGCTTCGGTGAGACTTTCCTCTTCACTAATAGTTTTTAGAGGTTGTTTTTTGTCACCATACTGTAGATAGACTCTAGACAGATTATCATCAGCTAGTTTTTTAAATTCTTGGACAATATTGGGTTTTTTCTCGGGATTAACTATCTCGTACTGAAATTGGGGGTTTTTGCGTTGATAATTGGCTAAAAGTTCCTCTTCGTTGCCACTGATTCCCCGGGTTGAAAAAATCCAGACTTTGACGGGTTTTGACAGATTGGTTAATAGTCTTTCGGTTTGGGGGGATAAACTAAAGATTTGGTTTTCGGTTAAATCAACTCGATAGGGATAACGGAGGGCGAGAAAGTTAATTAAACCAATAACGCTGAGGACAATAATAGTAGTAATGAGGGTTTGAGTGCCGGTGCGGGTACTTCTTTTTTGCCAAAAGTCTTTGGAAGTGATTACTAATAACAACAGCCACCCTAGAAACAAAATAGCTCCGGCAATTAATAACCCCAGAGAGAGGGATGACCATTGACCGGAGATTAACCCCACGGTTAAGCCGGCACTACCCAGAAATAGGGCGGGTATATAGAGAAATTTACCGTATTTTTGCCAGGATCTCATAGTTAGTTTCTTTGATAACGGTCCGCTTCGATCGCTTGAGTAGTTAGGAAGATTCCCAGCAGAATATAACTGAGGAGGATGACTAAACTACTACTGTCAAAAATTCCCCGCACGAAATTGTTAAAGGGTTGATACCAAGATAGATGGGATAGTAATTCTTTCAGGAAAAATCCGATCTGTTCTCCCACTTCTCCTCCGATGCGATCTCGAAAGAAGGTTTCGGCATTGTTAGCAATTACATCCAGTATCCAGATAAATAAGATGGTGATAAAGGTGATGATGTAAGCAAGGATAGAACTATTGGTGAGGGAAGATATAAACATCCCGATGGCTAGGATGGCCGCTGCCAGTAAAATTAATCCTAGATGAGCTAGTAAAATACTGGCTATATTTACTGGGGGAACTGCGGTACTAAAAACCACTATTTCGTAAATCCAGAGGGGGGTAATCATCACGGTAAAAAAGGCTAACACTCCCAATAATTTACCGATGGCTATACTCCAATTAGTCAGGGGAGAAGTGGCTAAAAGTTCTAGGGTTCCCTGTTTTTTTTCCTCTGCGTATAATCCCATAGACAGGGCTGGCAAAATTACCAACAATAAAGAGGATAAAATAATGCCGATGAAAGTGGTCATAAATTCAGACACCGTATCTCTGGCTACCAGAAATCCCGATTGTTCTTGGATACCAATATCGAGAATAATGCCGTAGAGAAGGGAGTTAAAGAAAAATCCTGCTACTAACCAAAATATCCCCATAATGATATAGGCATTGGCGGCGGTAAAATAGCTTTGAAATTCCTTGCGAAAAATCGCCCAGATATTATTGATCATGTCTCTCCTCTTGCTGGTTACTTTCCCCGCTGCCGATTACTTCCAGAAAGATGTCTTCTAGGGTTTTACGCGTGCGACGCATTTCTAATAGGTTATAACCATTGTTGACAACTATTCTAGCAAGTTCTGCCCCTAGGTTTGTCCCCGCTTGACCAACAATTTTGAGCAGATTATCGCCGACTTTTGCCCCTTGCTCGACTTGCGGCATTTGTTGAAGGATTTCTAACAGGGAATCCCTATCACCTTCGATCTCAATTTCATAACTGGAACCAGCAGGGGTAGCGGTAGTAATATTATTGGCTACGATGCGACCCCGATTAATAATTGTCGCTCGATCGCAGGTAATACTCACTTCTGGTAAAATATGAGTGGAGAGAATAATTGTATGTTCTCCCGCTAAACTTTTAATTAGATTTCTCACCTCGATAATCTGTTTCGGATCCAATCCTACTGTCGGTTCATCTAAAATAATTACCGGTGGATCGTGTACAATCGCTTGGGCAATTCCCACACGCTGTTTATAACCTTTGGATAACTTGCGGATAATAACTTTTCTTTTTTCTAGTAACTGACATTTACCTAAAACTAAATCTACCCGCGCTTTTCTATCCCCCGATGAGATGCCTTTAATCCGCGCCACAAAATCAAGAAAACTTTCCACGGTCATCTCTGGATACAAGGGGGGATTTTCAGGAAGATAACCAATGCGACGACGCACTTCTAAGGATTGTTGATGCACATCGTATCCTGCTATCCTTGCTGTTCCCGTCGTGGCGGGAATATAACCGGATAAAATCCTCATGGTCGTGGTTTTTCCCGCTCCATTTGGTCCTAAAAAACCGAGAATTTCTCCTTTTTCTACGGTAAAATCCACGTCACTGATTGCCGCGGTAGAACCATAAATTTTACTCAGATGTTCGACTTCAATCATAAGCTTTATCAGTTGGTAAAGAGGAGGCAGGAGACAGGAGACAGGAGCGGGGAGAATATAATAGACCTCGACCTCATATTATCTCAAGACCAAAAGTCTTTCTAGTTAAGGAATCTACCCGAATAAAAATTATTTTAATTGCCTCAGATTTTTTCAGTGAAATTGAATTAGCAACGATATACATTCCAGTTCTCGAACTATTTAGTTAGTACATAAACTAAAGGCAAGCTGTGACTGGGTTATAATTTTTGGAGATGTCTAATAAATAAAAGTAATGCCCTCATTACTGATAACTGATTTTTCCTAGACTATGATCCCGATTAATTTCTACCACTAGATGCGCTTGTTTGAGCAGGGGTGGCAGAAATAATTGCGGATGTAAACTTTTCCAAAAATACTTGACAAATTCCTCGATTTCTGATGGGGTCATACCTCCTTTTGTTTCGGCTGCCTGTCGCCATTGTAAACTGTAACGGTAGTCAAGGGGATAAAGAATCAGTAAGCGATCGATTTTTGACCAGAGGGGTAGATATTCTCGCAATCTTTGATTATTATCCCTGGCCAATTGTCGGTCTTCTTCGCTATTAATCGGATCGGGGGCATGATCAAAGACTGTTTCTTCTATTGGATTCATGCCCACAAACCAACCCTCGAAAAAAAGAATATCAACTCGTTCCACTTGTTCCGCTGCAATTCTATCTCCTTGTCCTTGATGCAGGGACTTGTCAAACCGCGGGATTAAAATCGGACTTTTTTGCTGACAAACCTGTTCTAAAACTTTAATTCCTAATGCTATATCATGAGTACCCGGTGGACCACGCCAGCGCAATCTTTCATCCTTTTGACGCAATTTTATTCGCTCATTATAGGTCTTATAAATATCATCTAAAGAGAGATTATTTACTTTTAAATCAAAATAGGCTAAAATAATCGACATTATGGATGTTAAGGTGGTCTTTCCCGTGCCTTGAGGGGCCAAAATGCCTTGAATCAACGGTTTTGCGTGGCTGCGTAGCTGTAGCGCCCAGGGAATCCAGAAGCGCCAACAGCTGATCAAAATCTGATTTGGCTGATTTATCCCTAACTCCTGACATTTTTGCCAGACTCGCGGCCAGAGAATCATTAGTAGTTCCGCCCTTTCCTGTAGGATGAGAGGGTTAGTCTGCTGAAAACTTAAGGATTCGATCTCTAGTAAATCTTCTAGATCCGCCTGACTTAAGGGATTTTCGTCGATTAATCCCCGTAAAATCGTCAAAATCTTCATAGCTGTTATATCAGAATTAGCAAAAAACTGTCCCGATGATTCAGGAGTAATTCTCTGGGGTTAGCCACCAATACCAGCAGATTAATCCCGCTCAAGATTTTTTTTGAGAGTGTTTTTTAGGGTTATTTGCCCAAAAATGAAGGGTTCGCAGGCAGGCATGGATTCCCATTATATATATGAGTATATGTCAAGTCCCGTTTTCAGTCAAGGGGTTTGGCCAAAAATCTCTAGCTTTGTCTCCAGTTTCCCAATCGGTTAGACTAAGAATTATTAACATTACTTAACAAAACAGCCGATGAATACAGCTGCCCTGACGATAAAGCAAAATTGGCAATGGCAAGGACATTCGATACACTATGTGCAAGCGGGTACTAGAGTTGCGGGAAAACCCCCTTTACTATTAGTCCACGGTTTTGGCGCTTCCACCGACCATTGGCGAAAAAATGTGCAAGGTTTAGCCTCAGAATGGGAGGTATGGGCGATCGATCTGTTAGGATTCGGTAGATCAGCTAAACCGGATATTGTCTATAGTGGCAGTCTTTGGCAGCAACAATTAAACGATTTTATCAAGGAAGTTGTGGGCCAACCGACGGTTTTAGCCGGTAATTCTCTGGGGGGTTACGCTTCTCTCTGTGTGGCTGCTAATCATTCCGAGAATGTTCGGGGATTAATTCTCCTCAATAGTGCCGGTCCCTTTAGCGAGACAGAAAGCAATCGTCAGCCTAATTTAGCACAAAAATTACTGCGATCGATCTTGCTGCAACCCCACGCCAGTTATCTCTTATTTCTCTATACCCGTCAACCCAAAACTATCCGCAAAACCCTAGAGAAAGTATATCTCGATCGCAGTGCCATTACCGAGCAGTTAATAGAAGATATCCGTCGTCCTTCCCTGGATGCGGGAGCAGCCAAAGTTTTTGCTTCTGTGTTTAAATCTCCCCGGGGGGAAAATGTGGATATTCTCCTGCAAAAGTTAAGTTGTCCCCTGTTGATGTTATGGGGTGAAGGGGACCCTTGGATGAATACTAGGGAACGCGGGGCCAAATTCCGTCAATACTATCCTTCTCTGACAGAATATTATCTAACTGCCGGTCATTGTCCCCACGATGAAATTCCCACAGAGGTTAACCGGTTGATTAGTGATTGGATGAAAAGCTTATAGGTAGTTAGGGACTGGTTATCAGGTTTTTATTTTTTTGACGCTCAAGTAGTCGTGCAAAATTAATTTCCTAGTCGAGACAGGATACAGGATACAGGATACAGGATACAGGAGACGGGATACAGCTATTAGGGATCGGATTTGAGTTTTCAGTTCTCTGTTTGCTCACCACCGCAGAAGCCTGACGGAGTAGTGGCTTAGATGTGTAATTAATTGTGCTTAGATACTTATCTAACCTGAAAAAAGAGGGTTCGCAGGCAGGCACCGATTCCCATTCTATATATAAGTATCTGTCAAGTGCGGGGATTTGTCAAGGATTTTTTTGAAAAAATCTGCCGGAATTTCAGGGGAGAAAATCGGAATCGAGGATTTGTTCGGGACTATAGGGGCAGCTTTCGGCAAAGATAGCGGCCGGTAATTGGCTTTTTTGTCGGACTCGCTTCACTGCTTTGGGGTAAATAACGGCGATTCTGGTTAAA
>NZ_JAPZQM010000311.1:0-12908 GCF_027530565.1 Microcystis sp. LE19-10.1B
AGGGATCGGGGGTAAAATTCAGGTACTTTTTCCCTGAAAATTAGGTAACTGACTACCTCAAAATCGGTAAAACCCTACACCCCACACCCCACACCCCACACCCTGCCCCCACCAACAAACTTTTTCAGCAGACCCTACTTAATTCCCACTAAAAAAGTTGTACCGATCGCCATAATTGCCAATCCGATGAACTTACTAATTAGAGTCGCTTGCTTGGCTAATTTTTCCTTAATGACACTGCCAAGGAAAAAAGCACCAGATGCGATCGCTAATTGGATCACGGTAAAACCGATTAAATAGGCAACTAAAGCGGCAACTCGCGCCCCGATAATTGATTCTCCGTAGGCATAACCGTGGAAAATTCCCGCAATCATTGCCAGAGTTGCCAGAGCGATCGTATAGAGATTAGAATGAGTTTGTAACCCTTTTTTCAGGGTTAAAACCACGCCAAAAATTACCACAGAAAGGGCAACAATCCCTTCAGGAAAAAGTAAATTTATTCCCTGTAAATGAATACCTGTGCCGATTAAAGTGGCAATCGCAAAAGCGAGCGGAATTAATAAACCCTGTTCCATCCCCACAGCAATTAAACCACTAGCCACCACAAAAGCTAAATGATCTAAACCGATAATTGGGTGAGCTAAACCCGATAAAAATCCGTTCCAAAAATTATCGGGAGTTTGCCCTGCCATGGCATGATGGGCAAGGGTTTTGCTGGCAAAAATTAACAGGAAGAGAGGGACAATAGTTAATATCTTTGTCCAGCTTTGACGAAAAATTATCTTCATTGATTACCTCAAAATTATGATTCGGAAACCCGCGCAACAATCGCCCGATGTCGGGGACTGGTGGGGGTAATGATCGGTGCTTGAAACCCCGCTTCAACTAATGCCTGTTCGATATCGAGAGTAAAATATTGATCGAGATAGGGTTCGGTACTCTTGAGTAAGGTGAGGACATAAGGGGGCATTTTTCGATAAATTTCCGAGCGCGGATTCATATCCATCAGCGTCAAATAACCCCCCGATCGCAATAAACGACGCGCTTCGGCGAAAATTTCTCTAGTAGCCTGTTGGGGTAGTTCGTGGAACATTAAAAACGAAGATACTAGATCGTAGGACTGACCGGGTAATTGAGTTTTTTCCGCCGCCGCGTGTTGCCATTGAATCGTCTTTTGTTTTTGTTGAGCTTGGTATTGGGCAACGGCTAAATAGTAGGGAGAGAGATCTAACCCAGTTACCCTGGCTTGAGGATAAGTATCTTGCAGCGCAAAGCTGCTCATGCCGACACTACAGCCTAAATCGACAATATCGTTAATTTCTGCCTTGATTTGCTCCTTCAATATCCGGTGATATTCCCGCCGCAATCGCGGATCGCCGTCAATCCCCGCCCCGGGCCAGATGGTAGAATGAACAGCATAGGCGGCAGATTCTACCTCAAAAGCTGGCAACCAGTCTAAATTGCCCTTTTCGTAAGCGTGGAAAGAACAAACGTAGTATTCGGGATAGACGAGATCGGGATTTTCTACCGCTTGCAGTTCCCGACTCCAATCCCGTTGTTGCCATTGTTTGACGGTTTCCCGCCAAGGTACGCCTAGTTTTTCGGCTCTTTTAATCATCATATTGCGGGCCTGATAGCGAGCGATGTCAAAAAGCGGTTTTATGCCGAGAATACGGTTAACTAGACCAGAAACAGGATTAAAGGAGGCCGGAACGGGTGTAACTGTCATAGAAAAGCTTCGATCGTAAATTTTCCCTTTTTTATCTTATAACAGTGATCAGTCATCAGTAATCAGTAATCAGTAATCAGTGAAAAGACAGCATTGTTACGGCCATTTAATACTGCTGAGTTAATACCACTCACTTAAAACCCAAATTTTCGATAACTGTTTACTGACAACAGCAAAAAGCTCCCTAACCCCCATCTTGCCAATTTTTAAGTAGGTAGGTGTTGAAAACTTTCAGATGCCCCCCTTATTAAGGGGGGATTAAGGGGGGATCGGCACCCCCCTTATTAAGGGGGGATTAAGGGGGGAGCCATCTTCAATTTAATTATAACCAGCTACTTATTATGAGAACAATCGCTGAAATCAACGACAAAATTGCTAAAAAAACGGCTGTAGTCTGGACAGTAGAGGAATTAAAAAGCCGCGTGAGCGAGATGGGAATTAAGGAGGTTTTTTCCCAAGTAGATGTGGTTTGTACGGGAACTTTTGAACCGATGGAATCTTCGGGGGCAATTATTAATTTAGGTCAGACGGATCCGCCGATAAAAATTCGTCAATGTTGGTTAGATGGGATTCCTGCTTATGCTGGTTTTGGGGCGGTGGATTTATATTTAGGAGCCAGCGCTATTAGTGATCTAGCGGCCAAAAATGAGAATTTAGAGGGAGAAAATCCCGAAAGGGGCGGCGGACATATTATTGAGGATTTAATCGCTGGAAAATCGATTCAATTGCGCGCTGTCGGCCAGGCCACTGATTGTTATCCTCGCACTTCTTTTGAAACGATTATTTCTAAGGAGACTATCAATCAATTTTATCTTTTTAATCCTCGCAATCTCTACCAGAATTTTATCGTCGGAGTCAATGGGGGAGAGCGGACTTTATATACTTATTTAGGACCACTACAGCCGCGATTAGGTAATGCAGTGTATTCTAACCCCGGGGCAATTTCTCCCCTGTTAAATGACCCCGATTTAGAGGCTATAGGCATCGGTACGCGCCTTTTTTTAGGAGGAGGAATCGGTTATATTGCCTGGGAAGGAACCCAACATTTTCCCCTGCAAAAACGCCTACAAAATCGAACTCCTATTGGACCGGCTTCCACCTTAGCCTTAATTGGTGATGCTAAACAAATGAATGCTCGTTGGGTGCGAGGTTGTTATTTCAAAAATTATGGGGCTTCTTTAATGTTGGGGGTAGCAGTACCGATTCCAATTTTAAGCGAGGAAATCGTTCGACATTGTGCGGTAAAAGATGAGGAAATTGTCGCTCCAGTGGTGGATTTTTCCATTCCCCGGCGAGTCCGTCCTACCTTTGGTTTAATCACCTACGCTAAACTAAAAAGCGGTCGGATTATGATCGAGGGAAAAAGTGTTAAGGTGGCTCCTTTGGCCAGTATTTCCTTGGCCCGGGAAGCCGCTTTAGAATTAAAAGCACTGATCGAATCGGGAGAATTTACCCTCACAGAACCCGTGGCAAAAATTAATCTAGAGCGAACTTTTATCCCCCAGGATCGTTGGGGTGGAAAATTATCAATTGAGTGAGGAATTAAGGGATTGCGTGCAGGTGGCACAACTACAATTAAGATGACGAAAAATCGGATTTTCTTCCCCAGTTGTCTTGGCGATAATCATGTCACCTAAGTTCTCGGTGTTGAAACTAGGATGAAAGGACTCTGGGGCAGCTTGTACGGAGTTAGTGGTAACTGCTAGGGCTAATAAACTAGCGGAAGCAGTGGCAAGAATAAAGACTTTTTGATTCATAAGTTTGCGGGAATTATTGGCCATGAATACCACTGATTATAGCACCCTGCTTGCCGATGAGGAGATATTCTAATCATAAGAGTCAGAGAGGGCTAACCGTCAAATTAGCCAGATTGCGAATTTCTACTTTTTGTTCTTGGGCGGCAATTTCTCCGGCTTTTTGTAACAACTTGAGGGCGCTTTCCTTAATTCCGCTTTCCCTAAAAGGGCGGGTAATACTAAATCCTGTTTAAAAGGTATTATTAGGAGAATGGGAAGCGGGAAGCGGGGAGAAACAATCCAGATCTTGCGGATTTTTGCTTAACTCATCCCGATAGTTTCTGAATATCGGGAGCGGATTTTGTCGGTGAATCAGCACGAAATTGGGCGTAACCACCCGCTAAAAAAACGGTTTTACCCACGCCGCGTTGACCGATACCGAGTAAATTAAAAGGGGGGGGTTGTTGTGGGTGATAATATTTTCATGAGCAAATTACAGCGTTTCTCAGATACATGAGGTTGGTTCTTGCATCTGAAATACTTGATTATCGACGATTGGTCTGTGCTTCACCTTTACGAGAAAGGCTGTAATAGAGTAATCTAATTAGCTAATCGATCAATTTTTGGCAAGCACCTCCCAATTTAATGACAAAAAAGACAGCTTATCATCTTAATACACCCATAATTATACCCACGATCGCCTGTTTAGCCATTCTGTTAATTCTCGTGATAGCAGAAATTAGCGTGGCCCAGACGGCAACTAGCGACAATAGCGAGGCTTTATACCGAGAATTAAGGGTGAAAATCGATACTTTATGGGTAATTTTCACCGCTTGCCTTGTCTTTTTTATGAATGCCGGCTTTGCCATGCTAGAGTCTGGTTTTTGCCGCTCGAAAAATACCGTTAATATCTTAACCAAAAACTTAATTGTTTTTGCCTTGACAACGATCGCTTTTTGGTCTTTTGGTTTCGGCTTAATGTTTAGTCAAGGTAACGGTTTTGTCGGTCTTAGCGGTTTTTTTGTGCTAGGAGCCGATAATAGCCCCAATACTGGTCTCAACTATCTTGGCATCTTTCCCTCCCTTTCTTGGGCGGGCATACCTCTACAGGCTAAATTTTTCTTTCAATTAGTCTTTGCCGGCACTGCGGCCACGATTGTTTCGGGGGCAGTGGCCGAAAGAATCAAATTTCTGGCTTTTTTCCTGTTTAGTCTGCTATTAGTGGCTTTTATCTACCCGATCACCGGTCACTGGATTTGGGGAGGAGGTTGGTTAGCGCGGCTCAATTTTTGGGATTTTGCCGGTTCTACGGTAGTACACACGGTCGGTGGTTGGGCCTCTCTCGTCGGGGCAGTGTTATTGGGGCCGCGTCTGGGCAAATATCAAGGCAGTAATTCCATGGCACTACCCGGTCACAATCTCACCCTCTCTACCCTCGGCTGTTTTATCCTCTGGTTAGGTTGGTTTGGTTTTAACCCCGGTTCCACCCTGGCGATGGAACCCGAGGCTATTTCCCGCATCCTCCTCAACACTAATATGTCGGCGGCCACCGGCGGCATCGCCGCAACCCTAACCGCTTGGCGCTATTTCGGTAAACCAGACCTCTCGGTGATTATCAATGGCATTCTCGGTGGTTTGGTGGCCATTACCGCTGCCTGTCCCTATGTACAGATCGGTTGGGCGGCAATTATCGGCATGATCAGCGGTATTTTAGTGGTTTTGAGCGTCGATTTCTTCGATCGCCTCCAGATTGACGATCCGGTTGGGGCGCTATCGGTACATCTAGTCTGTGGTTTGTGGGGAACTTTTGCGGTAGCTTTATTTGCCGCCGGTATCGAGGCTAATTTTTATACCCAGGGACCGGTGAGGGGATTACTGTTGGGGGGAGGATTACCGGCAATTAAACAGGTATTCGTGCAACTTTTGGGCTGTGCGGCAGTTAGTCTTTACACTGTAATTGTCAGTTGGTCAGCATGGAAGGCGATCGATTTTTTCGTCGGTTTAAGGGTATCGACGGAAGCAGAATTGAGAGGACTGGATCTGAGCGAACACGGTTTACAAGCTTACAGTGGTTTTCTGTTTAAATCCGACCTTGCCCATAAGGTCTCGGCTATTATTCCCAAAAGAACCATTATTCCTCCCAAAGATCGGGGAGCGGATAAGTAGTCTGGCAAAATTAATTTCCTAGTCGAGACTCCAATTCAGTGATCAGTGATCAGATGTGAGTTTTCACTGTTGCCCCTTGCCTTCAGAAGCTGACTACTGACTCCTAACCAACCACGACAATTTTTGATTTTGACCGGAGTCCCCTTATCGACCTAAAAGATTGGCAATATCAGCACATCCCCCCGGAATAGTTGCCCGCGACTTTTCCCCACACCAACGACAACAATAGTGACGTTGTTCCTCGCTCATATTTTTCACCCCGGTAAAATTGACATTTTCTACCACTGCTCCCGTGTGTTCTCCGCTGTCATAATTGGGGGGAACGGTACGACTGCGGGGGGTAGCATTTTCTAGGGAACCATAAAATAAACGCATCCCTTTCATATCTGCCCCTCTTAAATTAGCTTCGTAGAGAATTGTCCGCGATACATTTGCTTTCACCAAATCGCTATAACTTAAATCGGCCCGCACCATATTCGCTTCGCTTAAATCCGTCCAGCGCAAATCCTGCCCAGAAATGTCGGCCCCCGCTAACATTACCCCCAATTGTACTACTCTTGTACCGAACTCTCGATCCTCCGCATAACCCCCTTCCCCGTCTAGAATCGGTCTGCCTAGATAACGATCGCGTTTAATCGGTGATAATAGCCGCGATTGACTCAAAAAACGCAGTATTTTCGCTTTTCCAGAGGCATCGACACTGCTGAGGATGGAAGCGGTGCGACCTTCTGCGATCGCTCTTTCCTGGGGCCAATCTTCTAAAAATCCCTCCTCATCCAAGGCTAGATCGGAAATGCCCTGAAAATAGGAATCGATCGTCTGTTGTTGGGTAATGCGATTTTGCTGTATGGTTAAATCCTTAGAAATAACGTACTGTTCCCAGGCCACATAGACGGCTAACACGGCGATCATAATCTGTCCCAAGGCCCCCACCCACTCGGCCCAGGAACCAAACTCATCGTATTTAAAACTCTCTAACCATCGCAATATTCGCCCGTAAACTCCTAAATATTTCCCTAATCCGGCCAGAGCAGCTATAAAAACTATAAAGGCAAAAACCGTCTGACGTTCAGAGGGAGTGAGATAATGGGCGATCCACTGGCGAATAGAGGGCAAAATCACCTGTAAAGATATTAATATCGCTACTATCGCCCCAGAAAAGCCTAACCAGTCCCAGCTAAAGACCAGGCCGATGGTCATCACCATCAGGGGGGCCAGTAGTAACCCCGCATTACCCGGTCGAAGATCTTTTAATAGTAGGATGCGCTGACGCACGGGATTACGCGAAGATAAAGAGGAGACGTATTCAGAAGCATCGGGGGGCGATAAACTGGTTTTACCGTTATTTTCGGGGTTATCGTCCCTATTTTCCGCGGCGAGTTTTTCTGGGTCTTTGCGATCGCTCATGTTAATCCTTGTCAAGAGAAAATAATTCCACACCGAAAACTGAGGCGAAAACTCTCGATAAATCTTGCTGTACTTGCATAAGACTAATATTAGGCAGAAACTGCCGTAAACTGCCCACGGGTTTATTAGCAATCCCACAGGGAATAATCTCGGCAAAACCGCTTAAATCTGGACAAACATTGATGGCAAAACCATGATAGGTAATCCAATGACTAACTTTAATACCGATCGCCGCTATTTTATACCCTTCTACCCATACCCCCGTCAGGCCCGCGATTCTTTCCCCCGACAATCCATAAATAGCGATAGTTTGCAGGATGACTTCTTCCAATTGTCGCAAATACCAGTGTAAATCCTGCCGATAATAGCGCAAATTGAGGATCGGATAGCCCACTAACTGCCCCGGACAGTGATAGGTGACTTCGCCTCCTCGCTCGATTCGGTACACTTCTTTGTCGGTTTTGTCAAGATTAAATTTAATAAACTTAATATCTGAACCAGTACCGAGGGTGTAAACGGGGGGATGTTCCAGCAGCAGCAGCACATCGGGTAAGTCAGGATTAGCAATTCTCGCCTCCACCAGCGATCGCTGGTGCGACCAAGCGAGAGAATAGGGAGTAATTGCCTGAATTTTTAGCCCACAGAGACGAGGCATTTTTTGAGCATTCATCGAGAGATGTGATTGTTCAAATTATTTAAGAAATGTGGAAGATCACCAAGGAAAATTAAAAGAAGGGAAGAAGAGATGTTGGGGAGAATAATAAGCACTAATCTAAAGTTATCTCATCTATCATCTCTTGGGATCAGTATCCTCCAGTTTATCCTCATCGGCGCAAAAAAAGCACCAAAACAAGTTCAATCCTTGATTGAGCAAACCCACCAACAGGTTGTTGACCCTAACAATCAAAGAAATGTTATCGAGTTAATCGAGAAGATTATTATCTACAAATTTACTCACCATGGCACTGCTCTAAGATGGAGACAATCAATTATGCTAGGTGTTCACGCATTAAAACAACTCTATGAGATTGATGACTCTCAATGGCTAGGAGAAACCATTAGCCTACTCAGAAATCATCAATTTCAACAGCTAGACTTAGAACATTTAATCGAGGAATTAGAGGATTTGGGCAAAGAAAAGAAAAATGCTGTAGCCAGTCTTTTAGAACAGGTTATCCGCCATTTATTATTCCTGCAATACTGGAGCAAGGAAGCAGAATATAAGACAATTTATTGGCAGGAATAAATCGATAACTTCCGTACTCAATAAAATCAGGCTAGTATGTTTTCTGACTGCTATTTTTCAATTTTATTGGTGAGAGTTCCGACCACATCAATACCGAGGGTTTGATGGACACTGGCGAGGAATTGATTGACGATTTCGGGATAGACTTTAATCAGGGTAGCGAGGGATTTCCCATCACCATTATCAACAATATTAACTCGCTCGAGGTGTAAGCGTTTAGGAATTTTGATCGCTTCTTCTAGGATAGTTTCTAACTGTTGAATCAAGAAAATTGCCTCTGCTTCGCTGCCGGTATTTTGCCAGACTTCCGCGAATAATTCGTTAACCAAGGCTTCAGCTTTGGCATTTTCTTCAAAAATTGCCGCTTCTCCTCTAGCGCGGAAAGTTTCGGCTTCCTGCTGCGCTTCTGCGGGTAAAACTTGATCTGCTTGGAGACGTAATCTTTCCAATTCTGCCCTAACCTGTTGCAATTTTTCCTCAACTATAGCACGTTTTTCCTTAGCGGCAGCAATAGTTATTTCTTCTTCGGATTTAGCCTGTTGTTCCAGTTTTGCCTTTAACTTTCTCAATTCGTTTTCTTGCTCTAAAATGATAATTTGATCGCGGGTTTTAGCTACGGTTGCCTGTTCCTCACATTCCGCAACTATTTGTTCAGCTTCATTGAGTGCATTTGATTCGGCAATTTCAGCATCACGCATGACTAAAGCGATTCTTTCCCGTCCGAGGGAGTTAAGATAATCCACGTCATCGGCAACATTTTGAATTTTGAGAGTATCAATTTCTAAACCGAGTTTAAACAGGTCTTGACTGACGTTACTGGTAATACTTTCGGCAAATTTTAGGCGATCTTCGTTCACTTGTTCGGGGGTCATTGTTGCGACTACACCCCGCAAGTTTCCTTCTAAAGTTTCTTTAGCTACGCGAATAATTTCTTCTCGATCTCGATCTAAAAAACGTTCGATCGCATTGCCGACTATTTCAGGTTTAGAACTAACTTTCACGTTAGCAATTGCCACGATATTCAGGGGAATATTGCCCTTAGAATAGGCATTTTTAATCTCAATTCTGATCGGGGTTGTGGTGACATCCATGCGTTTAACGGTTTCTAAAATTGGAATACGAATCGCCCGACCCCCCGATATCACTCGATAACCTGCATCTTGTCTATCTTTTGATTTGCGTTTCATCCCACTCAGGATTACTACTTCATTGGGTTTGCAAATACACAAAAAAGCATTGATAAACCAAATCGCACCAATCCCCAGAAATATCAATAAAGCAATGGGAACACTATTCAACAATAAATTACCAGCACTGTTGTTGTGATTGTTGTCGTCTTGATTGGGATTGATTTGGATGAGATAGGAATTATTTTGACTATTCATAGTTAGTTACCCTTTGGTTTAGAAGAAATTACAAATCGCCTCTGATATACTTTTCCGCAATGACTAAAACTTTATTGTCCTGGAAATTGAGGATAAATGCTTGATCCCCGACATTAAATTGTTCTTCCCCTTCCGTTATCGCTACTATATCGATCAGACTATCCCCGACATTAACTCGCACTTTCCCCTTGCTATTTTTATCGAAGGGGATTTGAACAACTCCGATTAAACCGATGAGAGAGTGATAATCGACGATACTATTTACCTGTTGGTTGCAGCGTCTTAACTTGACTAAAATTAGGAGTAGAATGGCCAAACCAATACCTACCCCTAAAGAAATTAAAACGATTGTGAGCAGTTGAGCATTCATAGTTTAGTTATTTACCGTTATAGTTGCCCCCAATCTAATTAACGTTAACTAATTCGAGACTTCGGCCATTTCAATCACGCGATCAGCATTATCTTTGACCAAAAAATTTAAAGGTTTATTGCGACGAACTTTATACTTTAAGCGTCGTGATTCCACCCGCATCAGAATTTGTTCTAAACAATCGTGATCAAAACAAACGTGACGATGACGATCCTTATAACCCGCGGTTGCTCCAGCAACGATGTGCAGTTGGGTATTTTTCTTTAACTGATACCATAAACCCTGGGGTTGATCTCCCAAAGAAGGGTTGGCAGTAGTCACAGCCGGATTACTAGACATATAAAATGGGTCAATCATATTATTGCCCATCGTCTGCTCATAATTGTAATAGTAATGGAGGGGGACATCGGCCGTGGGTAAATTTAAAAGTCCTTCATAAAATTGTCGGGCTGTCTCCAAATCTGTCACCATGATTGTATGAACTTTTGGGGCGCTAGTTAGAAACATCCACATGGCTAAAGCATAAGCGGCCAGAAGCATAACCATAATCCCCTGGGTGGACAGGAGAGTATCAAGGGGTAGGAAAGCGCCGAAGAAAAGATGATTTATCAACACTGATGTGATCCTATTGCCTAAGAATTTCTATCATTCCCTAATTATAATCACGACGCTGAAACTTAAGTGAACAGGGTGAGGAGTGACCAAGTTCCGTACATTTGTATTAAAATGCTCCCTACCCAGTTTAAATGCAGTACAATTGACCTCAAATTCTCCTATGGGATGAATAAGTAGCTGGTTATAATTAGGGCTTGCTGAATAATGGTAAAACCCTTTTAAAATAAAGCTTTTGACCTGTTAAAGTCCGATGTTAGTGCAAGAAAATAGGATTGGGACTTTCAAAAACCTTGCATTATCCTTCTTATAGTACATCGCTTGGTACAAAAAACAAGGGCAACAAAGCCTGAAACGACCGGCTCCTGACGACCGGCTACTGACTCCTACCCCCAGGAAAAACTTTTTCAGCAGACCCTAATTAAATTAAAAATGGATTTTAGCTTCGATCCCCCCTTAGTACTAGGGTTGATTCATAGTAGGGTTGATTCATGAATCAACCCTACCCTATAGTCCCCCCTTGATAAGGGTGGTGTCTGATAATTTTTAACGCCTACCTACTTAAATGATGAGATGATGACATTGGGGACGGAAATATGAGGAATTAGCGGAGATGAAAGCGTATATTGGAAGTAGAGCCATCCCTAGAAAAGTGAGCTACTGTTATGAACTCTTTTGCGCTTCCCGTCTTTCTGCAATCAGGTTTAACCCTACTGGCATTTTTAGTGCTGGTTATCCTCATGGCCTAAATCTTAATCCGTCTGTCTAGATTTTCATAGACAGTTAACAGCTGTTCAGCGATCGCCGACCAACTATATTGATTTAAGACTAAATCCTTGGCATTTTTCCCCCTTTGTTGGCGAATTTCAGGATGAGTGATAGCCGTTGCCAAAGTATTAGTTAAATCCTCAAGCTGACAAGCTGTCACCCATCCCGCAGCCGCTGCTGCCACCGCAGGATGCAGATCCACCTGGTCCGAGATCACCACAGGAATTCCGGCAGCCATAGCTTCTGCCACTGCGATGCCAAAATTTTCATAGTAGGAAGGTAAAACAAATAAATCGGCCCTAGCGAGGAGGTTATTTTTTACTTCTCCGGTCACAAATCCGGTAATTGTTGTATTTTTGCCCAAGATTGACCGCTCGATCTGATTTTTAATCCGATTTTCGTACTCCCGATCCTGGGGATTGCCTCCTGCTAAGACAAAATGAAAATCTAGGCCTTTTTCTAACAACCTTTCCAAACTGGGCAGCAATAAATCTAGACCTTTTTTCGGGTCAAGACGGGACATATAAAGGATAATCGGTTTATTTTCGGGAAGATCAAAACCCACGGGTAAAGCTTGTGGGTTAAAAAAATCTACCCCTAGGGGGATGACAATATCCTTAGTTTTTATATTAAATCTTTCGGCGATTTGACACTCCTGCTGACTGGTAAAATGAACTGCCGCCGCCGCCGCTAAATTGGGTTTTTCGAGAAAATTGGCATATATTTGTTTAAGTTGCCGTTTTTTTTGCAAATCTGCCGGATCGAGGGTGCCTAGGGGACGGAGAATATAGGGCAGTTGACGGTAACGAGCGATCGAAGCCGATATACTGCTCACTGGGGAGAATAAGGCATGAATATGGGCGATATCGTAATCTTTTGCCCTATTTGCCAACCAAGTAAACAGATCAAGGGAAAATTTATAGCGGCGAAAGGGAGAACAGGGAAAATAATAGATTTGATAGCCATTTTGACTAACAGGGACCCCTAAAGGCACATCTAGGGGTGCTTGTCCCGTGTCACCATTGGAATCGGTGGTAATAATAGTCACCTCTTGGCCTAGTTGCGCCAAGGCCGCTGACAAACCGAGTACCATTTGACTGGGGCCACCATAAACAAGGGAAATCGAAGGAACAATCTGAAGAATTTTCATCGAAAAATTGGGTCAGAAACCCCGTCGTTCTAGGTTGGCTTTACTGTTAAATACTAGCGCATTTGCACGATATAAGTAGGTAGGCACAATTATTTGTAGGATGGGTTAGCGGTAGCGTAACCCATGCGGGCGTTGGGTTTCATGCTTCAACCCAACCTACGTTCATCTTATATTTAATTCCACCCACCCACTTAACATCGGGAGCATCCCAGTTTTGCAATGAGTAAAAATACTCAGGCAATATCGCCGTTGAGATAAGCACAACGTAGCTTCAAATACTGAGGAACATTCTCTGCTTTCCATTGTGCTCCCACAATTTTCATTCTTGCACCTATTTGC
>NZ_JAPZQM010000250.1:0-1331 GCF_027530565.1 Microcystis sp. LE19-10.1B
GCAAATAGGTGCAAGAATGAAAATTGTGGGAGCACAATGGAAAGCAGAGAATGTTCCTCAGTATTTGAAGCTACGTTGTGCTTATCTCAACGGCGATATTGCCTGAGTATTTTTACTCATTGCAAAACTGGGATGCTCCCAAAGAATTTATCGCTCATCGACTTTTTAAATCAGTTGAAGAATTAGAATCTCTTTTACATCAACTTTTAAATGAAGGAGGTTTAATTATTAAGTGGGATCGCAAGTTGAAAAACAAGGGTAATTCTGTTAGGTTCTTCGGTTTGTCTTATGCAACGTACAGGATTATAAGGAATGAAACTCTTATAGAGAAAGACATTTGGCGATTTTTGTCAATTGTTTTTGATCTAGAGCGAACTAATCAATTAAGTCTCTTGCCAGATAAGGATTTAGTCGATTTATGCTCCCCTATCGAACCATACCAAGTAACGAAGAGCCTTCTGTTAACGCAATTTAAATTACGAACAGCTTACCTCTGATCGTCATTTTGAACAAGCAGGATTTACTAAATTATTGTAAGATTGCATTATATAAAATTTGTTTATGTAACAAAATACATCAGCCAAACTTTTAAATGATTAGAAATCAAAGATCCTAAATGAACTATCAAAAAATCGAGGACATCTTTAACAAAAGAAATTAACTAAAAATAAATATGCCTAAAACCACAGATGCCCTAAAAATCATTCATCAAATCATCGCAGACGATCCCACAATACAAGAACAAATCGCCCTAGAATCCATCAACGCAGAAATCGCACAACTGATTTATGACTCTCGTACAAAAGCTGGATTAACCCAACAACAACTAGCCGACCTAATCCATGTTGAAAAATCCGTTATTGAAGATCTAGAAGACGCTGACTATCAAGACAATCCCCTAATAATGCTGCAAAAAATCGCCACCGCACTCAATCAAAAAGTCAAAATGAGCCTTGTTAGCTAATCTGTTGAAAGCATTCGTTATCAAATTCTGATCCATCATCAAAAAATTGCCAATGAGGAACAAAAAAAATCCCCCGATGAAAACTTAATTAATTACTGAAAAAGAGAAATTAAAGGTTGAGAAAAAAGTTTATCTAGAGCAGAAAAGCGATTAAACAGAGGAAAATAAGCGATGATTTCAAACATTGAAAAACCCTTAAAAGTCAACCCCACCTTAGCCACCTTATTAAGTAGGGAGGCACAATTATTTGTAGGATGGGTTAGCGGTAGCGTAACATAATCGGGCGTTGGGTTTCATGCTTCAACCCAACCTTGTATATTGAGAGAGGTGGTAGACCGTCCCAACCTTGGTCGGAAAAGACCGCTTC
>NZ_JAPZQM010000232.1:0-6242 GCF_027530565.1 Microcystis sp. LE19-10.1B
GGCGGCTCCCCAGAACAGTCTCAGCCTGGAAGTTGGTCACTAGCTAGACACTACCTAACAGCCACAGGCGATAGGCTGAGAGGCCAGAGATGCTGTCGTGGCTTTCATCTTACCTCTCAGCGGTTTTTGAGATGTTGCGAAAAATGCCAGGGAAAAAACACGAAACTATCAAAAAACGTATTGCTTCTTTAGTAGAAATTTATTTAGAATTTTTGGGATTAGATTTTACTCCTACTGGTTCTGTCACCCTAGAAAATGAATTTGAAAAGGTTAAAAGAGAAGGTGATGAATCTTATGAATTGGTAGCAAATAGAAAACATCCTGATTTAGTGATTGAGGTGGTTGTTAGTAGTGGAGGAATTAATAAACTAGAAGCATACAAACGGTTACAAATTCCTGAAGTTTGGTTTTGGATGAATGATGAGTTATTGTTTTATAGTTTAGGAAATGAGGGATATGAGGCTGTTAGTAAATCGCAACTTTTACCGAGTTTAGATGTAGGTTTATTGATGCGTTGTATTGGTATAGAAAATCATGCTCAAGCACTGCGAGAATTTAGAGCAGGGATAAAAATTATTGAATCAACATAACAATAGAAAATGGTAATTTTTTAAGATTTTTTTATCACCATAACTCCAATTTGTGAAAGCGATCGCCTATTGGTAAGCTGTTGTGCATTTAATTTGTATAAGTGGAACAGGCAAGATGCCTGTTCCAGAAGAGTTCAGAATATTAGGATTATACAATTTAGCAGTGTAACAGCTTAGTAAGCTATCGCCTGTGCCGCCAGGCGGGGCAGAACGGCCAACTCATCAATCAAAATGCGGTTCAGATACTTTTTGAGCAGAACCGCCACACATCCGACGACCAGCCGTAAATTATTACTTAACTATGTCCGAAGACGAGGAAATCGTTTTAACACTTTTTCATGGTCTTTGTTCCACTGCTCCTGCATCCTTTGAAGATATTCATCTGAATAAATACCATTGTCCCGCAGATACACACTACTGGTTAGATTAGTAATTACGTTTGCAATAGCTTGTTTAACAAATATTTCACCATGATTGCTAATCCAATCTTCTAAATCTTGAAGACCTGAAACTTTTTTGACAATGCTTTTGCCAGAACTTTTCGCCAAATCAAACAAAGCTCGATTCAAGTGATGATAATAATCCATGATCTACACTCCTTAAAGTTGAAAAATTGGGCTGAATAGTAGAATTTCTAGACAACCCAATTACGTTAGACTTAGACAGTCTTTTTATTATCTTTTGCACTGTTGACCGCTTTAGAGACAGCAGCAACACCAGAACTTGCTGTCACAGCAGTTCCAAGCACTTTAGCTTCTGTCTTATAACCATTAGCGGATAGATTGCTTGTTGCTCCAGTAGTTGCGCCAGCAGCAGCACCAAATTTAGCAGCAGCAATAGCACCAGCCATTGCTGCACCTGCTTTCGCACCCATGAGTCCTCCAATAGGACCAGCAATTGCTGTACCAACAACAGCACCTTTTATTGCGCCAGTAACAGCAGCTTCGACAGCAGAGGGTTTTTGACCACCCTTAGAGCTTGTTGAAGTATTACCACCGTTAGAGCTTGTTGAAGTATTTGAGCTACTGTTGTTCGAGGGATTCCGAGAGCGTTCAAACGCATCAATCATTCCAGTACCAGGCATAATTACTTTCCTCTTAGTAGTTAGTAGGAATTGTTTCTTTTCCTGTAATTACGGTAGCTGTCTTTAATCCTGTATGTCTAGGGAAAAAATGGACACAAATCAAATCTTGTCCTGTCCTGTCCTTCCACCCAGATGATAGAGAATGATGACACAGCTAGTCTCTCTGCTATAGTATAAAAATGTAGCTATACAGCAGGTAGCGTCTCAGTCTGACCTCCAACTGGGAAAACCATCCATTACGTTATTGGTCTGCTATCTCATAGGGAGATCGCAACCGCTGTAACTGATTGAAAAATCCCTAAATAGCTAAGTACCTAAGCAAAATTAATTACACATATCTAACCCCCTCCTTACCTCTTGCCCCTTGCCTTTTGCCTTTCTTCACTGGGAAATTTATTTTGCACGACTACTTATCAACCAAGTCATTGTTACTTCACAAAATTTTTAATTGTGTTATTCAAAAAAAGGATTTAGCCATGCCTAAAATAAAATTGCCTGAAGCAGATTTGATAAGACTGAGAAATTTTCTGGGGGGTCTCAAAGATGAAAATGATAAAAAAATAACTCAAGATGATATGGCAAAAGCTCTGAATTATGGCGACAAAAAAACTATCTACCGCCATGTTTTTGACCGCAACAGTCAAGAAGTAAACAGTGATACTGTTGAACTGATTTGCAAATGCTTTAATATAGATCTTGCCCAGGGTGTTGATCTGGATTTGTGGGAACAACTGAAAAGAAATGTTAAAGCCAAAAATTTAACAGTAAAAATTAGTTACCCTCCTGAGTTCAAATCTTTAATTGAGTCTCGTACTAAGCGATTTGTGGGACGGGAGTTTGTAACTCAAGCTTTCGACGAATTTCAGAAAAATAACGATCGCGGTTACTTTACCGTATTGGGGGAACCGGGTACAGGGAAAAGTGCGATCGCCGCTAATTATGTTGTAAACAATCCGGCGATCTGTTATTTTCATATTGCTAGTCAAGGAAATAATACTCCTGAGAAGTTTTTAAACAGTATTCGAGAGCAACTTATTCAGCATTACAAATTATCTAACGTCAATAGTGCTAATTTAGCCACCCTAGTCAACTTAGTGGCAGAGAAGTTATCATCCAGTGAATCTTTAGTGATTGTGGTGGATGCTTTAGATGAAGTGATACAAGAGGTTGGGGCAGAGAATATTTTATTTTTACCAAGAAACTTACCCCAAAATGTCTATTTCTTTTTAACCAGAAGGCATTATCGAACGGATGGAGAAAGAAGGCTTTTTACAGAAGTAGATACTCCTCAACATGAATTGGATTTACGTCAAATGAAGGATATTTCTCAAAATGATATTAAAGAACGTATTGGGTTATTCCTGAATGACGACCCTAAGTTACAAGAATGGTTAAATCGTAATTCCTATACACCAGATGATTTTATCAAGAAGGTATCTGAAAGGGTTGTTGATAACTTTATGTATTTAGTTTGTTTAATGGACGCACTCACCAGAGAGCAATATACTAATTTTAATTTAAATGATTTACCTACAACTCTCAAAGATTATTATGATTTGCATTGGGAAAGAATGGGCATGAATCGTCCAGAAAACATTCACAAAAAGAAAATTTTATACTTGCTCAAGGAAGCTAGACAAAAAAAAGGAAATATCTATGATGAATTTATTGTGGAGATATTTACCATTGACATTGATATTTTAGATCAAGTAATAACGGAGTGGTATCAATATTTGCGAGAGGAAGAAAATGAGGATTCAATTTATTATGATTTTTATCATCAAAGTTTTTTTGAATATTTAACTCAAAGAAAAGAATCAAATACTGAGCAGAAAATTTTTCGAGAAGTCAATGAAGCTCTAAATCGTTACTGGAAACAAAATGATCCTGATGAATACCAGTTTAATTAGCACTTAATAAACTTGTAGACGACATTTCCTATCTAAAAATGGATAAAAAAGAACGACAATTATATTTAGCGACAGTTCCTAGTAGTGCCTTCGAGTCTGGGAATCTCAGGCGTTACTATGGATGCTTAACCTGTTATCCTTTTATTTCTGATAAATTAAATCATCCGAGTTTTGATGTTCAAGATGTCATAAATGACTATGATTATGTTCATCAATCTGATTTACGGAACCATCCTGATTATGATGCAGAAAGAACGGAAGCCATAAAGCTAATTCAAGAAATGTTTAGGTTATCTGCCCATATTCTAATGGAGCATCCTGATCAGTTAATTCCACAGTTATTAGGTAGGTTATCCTATCCATCTTTGTTAGAAAATTTTTATATTCAATCTTTTCTAGAACAGGCAAAAGCGAAGATAGTTCCACCTGCTTTAATTCCTTATTTAGGAAGTTTACAACCACCAGGTACTGGTTTAATTCGTACTCTTTTAGTTTCTCCTTTTGAGGTAAATAGTATAGCAATAACATCAGATGGAGCCAAGATCATTTCTGCCGCATCTGGAACAGTAAAGGTATGGGACATAGCGACCGGACAAGAATCATTAACTCTCACTAATCCCAATAGCTTGGTGGATAGAGTAGCAGTATCACAAGATGGAACAAAAATTGTTGGTTCTTTTTATACTGATGGGATAGTTAAAGTATGGGATGTCAAGACAGGACGAGAATTACTCGGACTCAACGTTGATAGTTACTGCGTCCATGGAGTGGCGTTGACACCCGATGGAACCAAGATTGTTACTGGTGGTTGGGATCAAAACGTAAAAGTATGGGATATAAAGAACGGAAAAAAATTACTTACACTCACTGGTCATAAAACATGGGTCGAATTTGTGGCAGTAACAGCAGATGGAACCAAGATAATTTCTGCTGACAGTGATTCTACGATCAAAGTGTGGGACATACAAACAGGACGAAAAATACGAACGCTCATTGATTGTTGGAGCGTTAAAGGAATAGCAGTAACATCAGATGGAGCCAAGATTGTCGCCGCCTGTGGAGACGAGACGATAAAGGTGTGGCATATAGATATCAAGATTTGGAATGTGTTAGCAGAGTCACTTTTCTCTAAATTCAACGCTCGTAATAACGAGCTAAGTGGAGTGATCAAAACACCAGATCAAGCAAAAATTGCCCCTATTCTTGGGAATAAGACGGGAAAGCTGTGGGATATAACGAAAAAGGTTTGGGATATGGTGATAGGACGGCCATCCCTCACTCTTACTGGTGGTCATAAATGGAGTCCAAGTGCAGTGACGTTGACACCAGATGCAGCCAAGATTGTTTCTGGTGGTTTAGATGAGACCATAAGAATATGGGATCTAAGGACAGGAGAACAATTAGGCTGCTTGCGCGGTCATAATCAACTAGTAAATGATCTAGCGGTAACACCAGATGGAACAAAGATTGTTTCCGCTAGTAATGATGGTACGGTCAAGATATGGGATACAGAGAAAAGATACGAAATTCGCAACTCGATGCGTTATGTAGGGGTAACACCAGATGGAACAAGGTTTGTTCTTGCTGATTGGGATGGGATGATTAAGATATGGGATATGGAGACAAATCGGGAATTATATGCTTTCACCGCCCCTATCGATCGGGTCAATATGAGAGACAGCACACCGGATAGAACAAAGATTATTTCTGTTTCTAGTGATGAGATAGGAGACACGAAGCCATTTAATATCACGAATAATATAGTGATATGGAATATAGAGACGGGTCACGCATTACTCACCATCACTGGTCATAATAGTGTATTCAATGATGTAGCAGTAACACCAGACGGGGAAAAAATTGTTTCTGCTAGTCGTGATGGGATGGTCAAAGTGTGGGATATAGAGACGGGTCAAGTATCACTCACCCTCGCTGGGCATAATGACGCAGTTACTAGCGTAAAAGTAACACCAGACGGGAAAAAAATTGTTTCTAGTGGTTGGGATAGGACGGTCAAAGTGTGGGATATAGAGACAGGAGAATGTCTTACCACTTTTGTTGGTGAAAGCAGGTTTGGGCAAGTTATCATTTCTTTCGATGGCAAAAAGATATTTGCAAAAGAATTTAATTTGAATAGGGATGGTGTGTTCCATTTTTTAGAATTAATTGTTTAATCTCTAGTGTGAGATAGGGAAGAATTATTTGCGCTCAACCTGTTTAACCCGAAATAGATTTAGGATTTTGGCGATCGCCTCTAGCTCTTGAAAAACAGGATAATTCCGTGAGTAATAATAGAGTAGAGAGTTTATTTGAATAGACATAGACGAAAGACCTGCAAATTGTCTAAATCGAGATATCTAGCTGACATCGTGACTGTGAATTTCTCCACAGTCAATACTAAAAATTTATTTAGAATCATATAGGACTTACGCAAGATGTGACTGAAAACCTTATTCTTGCGTAGGGGTAATTCATGAATTACCCCTACTTTCGTTCCCTTTTGCGTAAGTCCTGTCATACTAGACCTCTTGCATAATTTTTTTATGGTATAATATAAGGTTTTGCTTTTTTCTCAATTCTTAGATTGAAGTGGAAAAAAGAATAAAATGTGATCTTAGGTCAGGAAATCATCTATAATTTTGCTATGTTTATTAGCAA
>NZ_JAPZQM010000207.1:0-2423 GCF_027530565.1 Microcystis sp. LE19-10.1B
CAAGTTGTCAAAGAAGTTTTATTTGTGGGTGAACATACCTGTCTAGGTGGTGGCAAAAAAGAATATCAAGGAATTTCCGATTACCCGTTACAATGGATGATTAATCAAGCCAAAAAATTGGGATTAGAGTTTGACTCAACCCCCCCTGAATCTGAGGAATTCCCAATTAAACCAGACCCGACCATCAAGTTCGATAATACGCTTAAGGGATTGTCGGCCTTGGGAGGTGAGCAGTCGCGATATTTCAATACAAAAGTTGTCACTGTTCATCACAGTGTGGTAAAACGATTAAAGGCTTTTTCCGATTATCGTCCCAAAAGTCTTGAACCTTTTCTTCAAGCTTTACTTGACAGCGATCAAAAGACAGAGTAACCTTGCTTTAAAATTAAATGAATCCTGCGCTAGAAATTTGAGGTGATTTTTATGGAACTCGATAACATTATTAAAAAAGTAGCAGGTGCTTATTTAGCTTCGGCTATTATTGCCGTCATCGTGCTAATTCTGACCCTCGGACAACCCTTTGTAGTTTTTCTGGGTATTGGAGCGATGGGGTTAGTTACCGTCTTAGGAGATGCGATTGCCGAGTACGGAATTGAAGCGGTTCTGAATTCTTTTTACACTGAGCGAAGTAAAAAAGAATCCCTGGAAACACTTTTAGCTGAAATTGATACTTTACCTCTGACTGATGACCTGAAATTAAAAACCAAAAAACACTTAACCGAGTATCAAGAACAGACAGTAAAGCAGCCAGAAACGGTAACTGAGCCAACTCCTGAAAGTCCTCAAACAGTTGTTATTGAAAATGAACCAATTATTAAAAATGAACCAGTTGTTGTTGAAGTTGAAAATGTTTAATTTAGGTATTGCTCCCTCTTGTAATAGCTGGGAGTAGCGGATGATTATTGCTAAGTACTGAGGAATTTTTTGGTCTAAGATAGCTATGCTAAATAGGAACTGTCCACATCTGATGACCTATAAAAAAATTGCCATTTATGAGCAAAGCTATCAACTTCCTGTTTTTAAAAATAGATACTTAAAGAACTTTCAGAAAATCATCAAAGAACGTCGGAAATTAATTCAAGAAGGAGTTCGCTACCATTACTATTTTGGTAAGATTATTAAACGAAAAGAAAAAATTACTCAACAAGAAATCTTGATTGAGACGCAGTTATTAATTAAAGACTACAATTTATTAATTAACGGACTAGAAATCTATCAAGATGGATATTATCGTTTTTTACTACAACTCAGTGACAATCTCAAAATTTTATTTTCCCAAAAATATCAAGAATTAAAAATCTTAGACTACGAGAGAATAAAGTTAGAAATTAAAAATAATAATAATCAAAACATTCTCAATCAACTCAAGCTAGAAAAACAGGAAAATTTTCGGGCGATTTTGCTACTGGGAAAAACATCTTTTTTGATGTTGAAAAAAACGAAATTACTCGGGGAAGGAGTGCAGAAATTAGCCGAGGATACTCAAAAGCAGAAAAAAATTGTGCAAGCAATTATTCAAGAAATCAAAATTTATGAGGAATTAAATCATTACCAACTCAAATCCCAACAAGTTCGCCAAGAAATTGCTAATCTTGCCCAAAACGCGATTAATTTTGAAAACTACTTACAGGACTATTTTGCTCCTTTTCAATTATTAATAGAAGAAGTCCTTAAGGTGGATGAAGAATTTTATGCAACAGTTGGAGAAATTAAGTATTTGGTAGATAATATTTTTCCACCTCAGCCTGATCTCTTAGAAACGTCAGATTCCGCCATAAATTCTGAGTTTTTGTTAAATTTTCTAGCAACTGGTTACGAGAAAGAAGCAAGGTTAAAAGAGGCTTTTTCCTCTGAGCAATTTAATGATTACTTATTCAATGAAAGTGAATGGTCAGCACAATTTATTTCCCTAGAAACAACCATCAATAAATTATCTGCTCATTTAGCAGAACAAGAGGTTTGTCAAAAAGACACTATCCCCAAAATTCCCCTGGCAATAGTTGTTTCTCAATTCTCTCAAAACAATCTTGACAAATCTTCTAGTTCTAAAAATCCCCCGACTTCCCCAAATATCTTAACTCAAGAATCCGTGGATCTTGATTATAGTCAATTACAAGATTTGCTAAAAAAGCAACAGTGGCAAGCGGCCGATCGCCAAACAACCCAACTACTATTAAAAATTTTGGGTAGAACCTACTGGAATGAGGTTTATCCTCAAGATATTGCTCAATTACCTTGTTCGGATCTGAAAAAAATTGATCAACTTTGGCTTCATTATAGTCATGGTCATTTCGGTTTTAGTATTCAGCAAGCCATTTTCTCTAGTCTCGGTGGTTTAGTGGATTATGAAACCCAAAAGAAACTTGGCGATCGCCTAGGTTGGCGGAAGGAAGGTCAATGGCTCAATTATGAGCAACTAAACT